>WAJV01000093.1 GCA_015523725.1 Candidatus Geothermarchaeota archaeon | reverse complement strand
CCATATGATGTTGCATAAAAGCCTTGAAAGTATTTTCATGTTTATATCATAAATATTTATTGTATATTTATCTACCTAAAAAGGAGTATTAATCCTAATATAATTTAATAGTTATTAACCATCCAGCCTTTGTAGGTGTTTATTATGTCTGAGTTGAGGACATGGCCTACTAGCTATGGCCCTATTGTGCAAAGGAAGATATATGCAAATTTGTTTACTGAGATTATTAGGCAAAATAAATGTGTTTTGTGCGCCGCATGTATGGCGGTATGTCCTACTAATGCAATTGTTATTTTGGGGGAGACTCCCCGATTGACTGGTGTGTGTATTAAATGTGGATATTGTTATTATGCTTGTCCATCCACTACTGATGAGACCTTTTCTGGTTTCTCGGAGGAGTTAAGTCGAGTGGAGACACGTGTATTTGGTGTTGAGAGGGAGGAGGTATTTGGTGTTTATAGAAAGATAATTGTTGTGAAGGAGGTTGAGGATCCTTTAGCGACTGTTGAGGAGGGAGTCATTAGGAGATTAATGATGTTTGGTTTGGATAAGGGGTATTTTGATGTAGTTGGTTTCCCTGGTTATGGTGAACCAGTAACTAAGTATATGTTGATGCCGCCTCGTGGTAAGTGGGAGGCGGCTGCCTCGATAGCTAGGTCATCGGAGGAGTTGAGTAGGGTTAGGCTTAAGCCATTAACACCTGGATTGACCTATAATTCTGTCAGAGGCGCCTTTGAGGAGTTGATTGGGGGATTTTTCTATGGTGTTGATCCTCTTAGGGTAGCTGTTTTTGGCCCGCCTCAGCATATTAGGAGTGTTTGGAGGATGCGTTTTTCGTGGTCTGAACATAAGAAGCTTAGTAAGACGATTGTCTTTACTGCATCGTATTTTTATAGACCTGTATATGCCTATAAGGATTTAAAGACTTTATTGGCTAATAAAGGAGTGAATCTTGATATGGTTGAGGATTGGGTTTTCCATCCCGATGGAATAGAGTTTATAGTGGATGGTAATTCAGTTAAGTTTAGTTATAGTGAATTGGATAGTGCTATATATAAAGGATTTAGAACCATTTTTGACCCTACGGGTGAGTTCGCCGATATTAGTGTGGGTTTATTGAATAATGTAGATGGTGTTGTTATTATTGCGCGTAGTGAGGAGGGTGTGAAGCTGTTGGATGAGGCTATTGGAGATGGTGTTTTAGAGCCTGTTGATTTTGATTTGGATGTTGTGCTGGATGGTCTTAGGGGTCTTTATGGAGGTGGTTAGATGCCGGGTATTCTTCCATATGAAGCTTTTTGGATGTATGTCGGTTTATTCGTTTTTGTCTCTGCATTAACTATTTTAATAGGCTATATATTGGCTAGGCGTAACCCGAGCCCGGTTAAGGAGGCTACTTTTGAGTGTGGGCAGGAGGAGGATATTCATCCACATGAAACTTATATTAGGGGGGCTGATAGATATTTCGCTTATGCTGTGGCTTTTTTCATATTGGATGCTTTTACATGGATCTTGATAGCTGCTGTTAAGGCATTTAATGTTTATTTGGGGAGTTTTGTTCTGGCTGCGCTTTTCTTGGCTGCTATTACGGTTGCCCTATATTATTATGTTTCTAGGGTTAGGGAGGTGTTATGAATATGTCTAAGATGGAGAGGGTTGTTGAGGGTAGGCCTGGTCTAGTCGATAAGTTACCTAAACCTGTGAAGAAATTGTTTAATTGGTTTAGGTCGTATAGTATATGGCCTATCCATTTTGTTACTGGATGTTGTAGCCCCGAGTATATGCAGTTGTTTGGGCCTAGATATGATTTGGAGAGGTGGGGCGTACTTCCAATGGGCTCCACGAGGCAGAGTGATACATTGATATTTGTAGGGAATGTTAGTAGGAAAATGATGTTGAGGGCTATGAGGCTCTATGAACAGATGCCTGAGCCTAAATATGTAATTGTGGTGGGTGCTTGTGCTACTTCTAAGGGGCCTTTCCCAGAGAGTTATAGTTTAGTCAGGGTTAAGGATTATATGGATGTAGATGTGTATATAGCTGGCTGTCCACCTAAACCTGAGGCCCAGGCTTATGGGATATTGAAGCTTAGGAAGAAGATTCTCGAGGGTGAGTAATTTTGGGTATGGAGTTGGTGGGCAGGGTTCGTGAAGTTTTGGGGGATGTTATTCTACAGATAACATCTCCTAGGGAGAATAGATTATATGTTAAGGTTAAGGCTGAGGCTGTTTTGGATGCCGCTAGGAAGCTTAAAGAAGAGCTTGGGTTTGATATGCCAATAAGCGCTGGTGGCACCGATTATCCTAAGAAAAATGTTATTGAGCTGTTTTGGATTGTATGGCATTCTGAGATGAATAAGGTTCTTATTCTTAAGTGTGATGTAGATAGAGAGAATCCTGTTGTCGATAGTCTCGTGGGTGTGTGGCCTGGGGTTCAGAAGTTTGAGCGGGAGACTTGGGAGTTGTTGGGCGTTAATTTTAAGGGACATCCAAGGCTTAAGCCACTATTGCTTCCTGAGGATTGGACGGAGGGTTATCCCCTTAGGAAGGATTTTGATTTAAAGCCTTATAGATCGAAGTGGGGGGAGAAATATTGAGTACTGGTTTGAAGGGTTATTCCCCTTTTGGGGAGATTGAGGAGCTTGGGGATGGTTTATTTAGGTTAAATATTGGGCCTCAACACCCAATTAGCGGTCAGGGTAGGTTTATTGTTATTACTGATGGTGAGCGGGTTTTTGATATTGAGATGGATATTGGTTATAGCCATAGGGGTATTGAGAAGATTCTTGAGTATAAAACTTTTGTCCAAGGAATAGTGCCTGTTGAACGTATGGTCATGCTTGATACATCTAATATTTTGATGGGTTATGTTGGTGCAATTGAAAGGGTTTTGGGTATTGAACCACCACCTCGTGCAAATTATATCCGGACTATTGTGATGGAGATTAATAGGATATTGAGTCACTTATATGCATTGGGATTATTATCTGAGGCTGCGGCTTGGAATCCCGCTGTTTTCTTATGGACGACCGCTGATCGAGAGCCTTTCCTTGATCTTCTCGAGATGTTGACTGGTGCTAGATGGAGCTATAGTTTCTTTGTGCCTGGAGGTGTTAGGGCCGATATTCCCAATGGCTTTATAGATAGGTTGAGGAAGACACTGGACTGGTTTGAGAAGCGGATTGAGGTGTATGAGGAGGCGTGGATTTATAATGAGCTGTTTAGGATGAGGACTGAGGGTATGGGTGTTGTCTCTAGGCAACAGGCTATTGATTGGGGATTGGCTGGGCCTAATTTAAGAGCTTCAGGTGTTCCTTATGATACTAGGAAGAATGAGCCTTATGCTGCTTATGGTGAACTAGATTTTAGAATCGTTACACATAATGCGGGGGATTCTTATGCAAGGGGTTGGGCTAGGGTTGAGGAGATGAAGGTTAGTGTCGATATAATTAGGCAGGCTCTCGATAATCTTCCAGAAGGGCCTGTTAAGACTAGGATGCCCCCTAGGCCTAAACCAGGTGAAGCATTATTTAGGGTTGAGACGGGGAGGGGGGAGATGAATGTATATATTGTGTCTGATGGAAAGGATAAGCCTTATAGGATTAAGATAAGTCCCGCAAGTTTCAGAAATTTCTTCACTATTGAGATGTTACCCAAGACTCAAGAGGTCCTCTTGGCTGATGTACCTGTTTTAATATATAGTTTTGACCCGTGGTTCCTTGATGCTGATAGGTGATGTAGGGTGTTTAATGAATTAATTAGTTTCCTCAATGAGAATTTCCAGACATTATTCATAATTAGTGTATTTCCTGGTTTATCTTTCGTCCTAGGTTTTGTTATATTTGCTGTATGGTATCAACGGAAGTATTTAGCCAGGTTGATGATCCGTATGGGGCCAGTTCATTGTGGTGGTAGACTCGGTTGGCTCCAGTTGATAGCCGATGCCCTTAAACTCATTACTAAAGAATTGATTTTCCCTAAAGCAGCCAATAAATTCTTATTCGTGTTTGCATCGATTATGCTTCCAGTAATTCCAGCCGCCATGATTGCACTGATTCCTTTCGCCCCTGGCCTAGTAATTTATAATGCCTCGGGCCTTAGTCTACTCATCTTCTTCGCAATATCCACTCTGTTCCCGGTAATTGGTGTAATTAGGGGTTGGGCGGCTAATAATAAGTTTACTATAATCGGTGCGTTTAGGAATATTTATCTGGATATAGCGGGGGAGATACCTGTATTCTTGTCGAGCGTAGGTGTCATGGTGTGGGCCGGAACATATGATTTGAATGAGATAGTTTTGAGGCAACAGGGTATGTGGTTTGTTATTCCACAGTTTCTTGGTTTTATAGTTTTTTTCCTTGGTTTATTGGCTATGGTGGAGAAAGTTCCCTTCGATATTCCCACGGCTGAGACGGAGTTAATTTATGGCCCTAATACAGAATATAGTGGTGCAATGTTCCTAAATATGATGGAGGCTGATTATGTGAATTTATTGGCTTGGACGCTATTAATGATTACTCTCTATTTCGGTGGTTATAATGGACCTACGATATTCGCCGACCCAGTGGTTAATGGTGTATTTTGGTTGATATTGAAGCTCCTGGTGGCCATAACTATTATCTTCACCATAATGATTAGTTATGCTAGGCTGAGGATTGATCAGGCGGTTAGGATGGGGTGGAATTATTTACTTCCGCTGTCTATATTGAATCTATTGCTTACATTGGTCTTGAAATACTTGTTGGTTGGGGGTGTCTGGGGATGAGTAAGAGACCTAATTTTCTAGTAAGAGTTTTGAAGCCTTTTTATCATGTTGCTAGACATGCATTGAAGCAGCCTGTTACCCATAAATATCCGTTTGAGAGGATTAAGGGGTTTAGACGCACCCGTGGATATATAACATTGAATATGGAAACGTGTATTGGATGTGGGGCCTGTGGATATGCGTGCCCTGATGAGGCAATATACTTTTTCCCAGTCGAGGGTAGGAGATTTACTTATCCCGGGATTGATTATGGGAAGTGTAGTTTCTGCGGTTTGTGTGTTGAGGCATGTCCAACCTCCTCATTGGCTCATACTGATTTGGTTGAGTTAGCTGGAGATAAATATAGTGACCTTGTATTTATGCCTACTGAGTTGAAGCCCATAGACGTTAAAGATGTACTTCCTGAGGTTAGGCGTTTCCTCATTACTGTCATGACTGATGATGGCCCTAAATATATCGTTTATACTGAGGGTGGCGAGGAATGAGTATCTTCGGTATAGATATTCTGTATATTGTGCTACTTGCTTTAATTGCATCAGCAATACTGGCTGTATCATTGAAGAACTTGGCGTATGCTATATTAAGCCTATTTATACTAACGGTCTTAACTGGGATAGTATTTTATAGTGTTAACGCCCCCTTTGTGGCACTTGTTCAGATAGCTGTCTTCTCCGGCGCCATTATAGTCTTATTCATTTTTGTATTGATTATGACTAGGGGAGGTGTGGCGGTTGAGGAGGAAAGTCGTTGACGTGATCTCGTATTTAGTTGGGTTGGCCTTATTTTTAACTGGATTGTATATTTTCCAGTATTTTTCACCTAATGTATTTGTTTTGTCCTTTGGCCCAAAGGCTGTACCGAGTAATATTCTTGATTTGGAGACTGTTATGATTTGGAGGGAGAGGGGTTTCGATACGTTGATTCAAGTGTTGGCTTTGTCGGCTAGTTTGCTAGGTGTTCTCTTATTCATGATTAGGGGTGGGGTTAGACATGATTGATTTGATGAATCTAGGTAGTGGCGGAGCGCTTATGCTGACCTCTGTGATATTGATAGGTATTGGGCTATTCGCTGTTATCACCCGCAGAAATCTAATTAGAATAATTATTGGTTTGGAGGTTATAGCAACTGGTGTAAATATAAATTTTATAGCAATGAGTTTGCTTAAGCAAGGTACCGTCGTCGATCCAACTGCCCACGCCTTGACAATTATCTCTATTGTTTTGGATGGTGCCCTAGTTGGTGTAGCCCTCGCCTTGACTCTAGTTGTATATAGGAAGTTTGGTACTCTCGATACTGATGAGATTAGGAAATTGAGGTGGTGATTCTTATGCTGCCATATGCACCTTGGATAGTATGGATGTTTCCATTATTAATGGCTTTTACACATTTTATATGGGAACGCATTAGTAAGAGGCTTAGGGATTTTCTTGCCGTTGGAACTGGTTTCGTATCGGCTATCTTCGCTGCGTCCATGATTCCCGATATATTGAATGGTTATGTTGTGGTCGATGGCGTCAGACATGACGTGCCATTTGATTGGGTGGGTGTTAACTGGATACCTATACCCGGATTGAGTATTAAATTGGGTGTATTGGTTGATCCCTTGAGTGTATTAATGGCCAATATAGTGGCTTGGATTAGCAGCCTTATTTTCTTATACTCAGTTGAGTATTTGCACGGGGATAGGGGAATAACTAGGTACTGGATGTTAGTTAATTTCTTTATAGGGGCGATGGAGCTATTGGTTATATCTGATAACTTCCTTATGATGTTCTTTGGTTGGGAGGGGGTTGGTTTAGCTAGTTATGCATTGATTGGATATTGGTATGAGGATCGTAAAGAATATTGGATTGATATATATCCGCCCTCACACTGTGGAATGAAGGCATTCGTTACTACTAGAGTCGGTGATGTTGGTCTGCTTATATCTATTGTCATATTATTCCTTTATTCAGGCACATTTAATTATGTGGATTTAGCTTCTAATGCTGGTTGGTTGGCTTCGATGGCCAAGGATGGCATACTATTTTTTACACTCGTCTTAATGTTTTTCGGGCCTATAGGGAAGTCCGCCCAGTTTCCACTACATGTATGGCTTCCAGAGGCTATGGCTGGCCCCACAACGGTTAGTGCTTTGATACATGCTGCTACTATGGTTAAGGCGGGTGTATATCTGATTGCAAGGCTTGACCTTGTATTATATGCTGCTAATATTGTCTCTAAGGGTGTTGCTTTCACAGAGTTGCATGAATTTTTCCTGGTCGTTGCTTGGATAGGTGCATTTACCGCTTTTCTGGCTGCTAGTATGGGTATGGTTGCGAATCAGATAAAGAAGGTCTTGGCATACTCTACTGTTAGTCAATTGGGTTACATGTTTGCGGCTTTAGGCGCAGCTGGTTTATTGATGGAACATGGTGAAGCCTTCGTTGATTCATTCTTAGCAGGTATATCTCATTTATTTAGTCATGCCATATTTAAGGCCCTACTATTCCTGAGTGCAGGCGCTATCGGTCATGCAATAGAGAGTTATATGCTTAAGGATATGGGCGGCCTCAAGAAATATATGCCTAAGACTTTCATGGTGATGCTGGCTGGTGCATTGAGTCTATCTGGTGTGCCTCCCTTTAATGGATTTTGGAGTAAAGATTCTATTTTACATGGCTTAATGGCTGAGGGTTTATATACACTATATATAGTTTTAGCAATAACTGCTATAATGACTGTTTTCTATACCTTTAGGATGATGGGCTTGGCTTTCTTCGGGAGTGAGAGTAGCCATGTTAAACACTTGATTGAGGAGGGACACAAGCCTCATGATCCAGGTATTTATATGATGATACCTCTATGGGTTCTTGCTGTGGGTTCTGTCATATCAGGTTTTCTGATACCATCTATGGCTGGATTATTTACACCATCTTTCAATGCATTGGGTTTGCCTGGCGAGGCATTGGCTGAGGTGGCGTTTTTCAACTTTAACAGATTCGTGATCGGTACAGTGGCTTCTGTTTCTATGCCTATAGCATTGGGGATTATATTGGTTGGATTCTTGCCTGCATATTATGGCTTCATATCATATAAATTTGATGTGGAGAGGTTGGTTGAGGAGAGTCCACTACTAAGGGCCATATGGACTTTTCTTTTCAATAGGTGGTACATAAATGCTTTCTACTATAAATTCTTTGTTAATGGTACATTATGGTTTTCAAGAGTTATATTTAATAATGTTGAGGCGAATGGAGTTGGTTTAGCTATAAAGAGCGGGTATTCAACTCTATCCAATGTTGTTAGGAAACTTCAGACGGGAATTCTTAGGATGAATATGGTTTATATCGCATTAGGAATCTTGCTGATACTCTATTTGATTATGGTTTCTCTATGAGGTGTTGTGTATGGAGCTTGTCCTAATGCTTCTATGGATGTATATAGCTGGTATAGCAATTTATCCACTTGGAAAATATCTTAAGAATAAGTTGGGATATATCTCCAGCTTCATTATAGGGATACCTTTATTAATGCTTTTATCAATGTATCGACTGGGATTCAGCAGTCCTTTAGAGCCTTATTTGGAGAGCATTAATTGGGTCGAGTTACCGCCATATCTGAATATAAGTTTCTCGATGTATTTGGATGGAATCAATTATCCAATAGCATTGATAATCCTTATAGTTACTTGTCTCGCTGCTCTATACTCGGTTGTATATATGGAGCATGAAGAGTTTCTAGGTGCATATTTTACCCTATATGTATTTTATGCGGCTGGTATGCTTGGAGCCGTATTAAGTTATGATTTAATTACATTTCTCTTCTTCTGGGAAGCTATGCTTATACCAAGTTATGTCCTTATTGGGGTCTGGGGGTATGGTGATAAGAGGAGGGTTGCATATAAATATTTCTTATATACTCAGTTGGGGACGATTCTCATTATTATTACTATAGCTATTCTCGGTATATATTCGGGGGGTAACTATTCTTTTACAGCATTATATGCGACTTCCGCATTAATTCCATCTACTATTAAGTTATTGGTGGGCCTATTAGCTATAATTGGTTTTGGGGTAAAAATGGCTATAGTTCCCCTCCATGGATGGTTGCCTGAGGCTCATGCAGAGGCTCCCACACCTATTAGTGTGATATTGAGCGGGGTGATGATTGAGATCGGATTGTATGCAGTTATTAGGATTTATCTTCCAATATTGGTTGGTGAGTGGTTCTCTGCTAATAGGTCGACGATCCTGATGATTATTGGATTATTATCAATGTATTATGGTGGGATAAATGCATTGGTACAGAAAGACGTGAAGAGATTATTGGCTTATAGTAGTATTAGTCAGATGGGTTATATGTTCCTCGGCTTCGCTAGTTTATCGCCTACTGGTATCGAAGGTAGTATTTTCCATATAGTAGGGCATGGCTTGATGAAAGGGCTTTTATTCATGGTGGCCGGGGTATTAATTCATCAAGTTGGGATAAGGGATATGGAGAAGCTTGGGGGTTTAGCTGTTAAGATGCCGGTGACAGCTTCATTGGCCGTTATTGGAGCAATGGGCATAGCGGGTTTACCCGGTATTTCAACTTTTATAAGTGAATTTCTCGTATTCACTGGCAGTTATTCCTCGCCAAGTGGTTTTAAGTTATATTTATTAATTTTGGCTGTACTAGGTTCTGCCCTATCAGCTGCCTATATGACTTTATTTATTAGAAAGGTGTTTTTCGGTCCATTGCCTAAGGAGTTTGAGGGAGTTAGAGATCCCGCACCATCGATGATTATTCCTATGGTGGTGTTAGCTGTAGTCGGGATTATTCTGGGATTATATCCGAGGTTATTGCTTGATATGGTGGCTCCGAGTGTGGATTTCTTTCTTGGTCTTTAGGAGGTGATATTTAATGGTAGTCGATATTGTTTTGCTTGTGATGGGTGTAGGGGTTTTCCTGACTCCTATAATCGGGTATCTCTTGGGTAATAAAGAGAGGTATTTGGGTTACTTTACTGCCTTGATTCAATTAATCGCATTGATTTACATATATATCTATCTGTTTAAGGGTGGTTCTCTAAGTGAGCAATTCTATTTATTTAATTCGCCTGTATCCTCTATACTAGTCTTCGATGGATTATCATTATTCTTTACTACGGTCTTTTTAATCATCGGTTTCATATCCTCAATCCATAGTATTGGATATATGTCTCATGACAGGAATCTGACAATATATTATACTCTATATTTACTTATGATGCTTGGGTTGGTTGGTTTATCGATGGCATATGATTTATTCACCTTCTTTGTGTTTTGGGAAGCGATGGCAATTAGTAGCTATGTATTAGTAGCCTTCAGATATCACTTAGACGAGCCTGTTGAGGCGGGTATGAAGTATTTAATTATGAGTGGCGTAGGCAGTTTATTGATGCTCTATGCAATTACATTAATCTATGGCGTGGTTGGGAGTCTAAGGCTAGATTATATTATACAGTATATGTCCTCATTCATGTCTATTGGGAATTACGGATTATTGATGGTGCCGGCTGCCATTATATCACTCTTAATGGTTGGTTTTGGTATTAAGGCTGCATATTTTCCATTTTGGACTTGGCTCCCTGATGCACATCCAGCGGCTCCCAGTCCTATTAGCGCTTTATTATCTGGTATCGTGATTAAAGCTGGTATACTTGGTATCATGAGGTTTGTTTTACCGGTTGTGTCTAATAGTAGGTACGCTGCTTCTTTCGGAGCCCCTATTTATGTATTGGCCATCCTTACGATGACTATCCCAAATATTATGGCGCTAATGCAGGATGATATAAAGAGGCTATTAGCTTACAGTAGTATAGTCAATATTGGCTTCATATTGATTGGACTGGCTTCCTACTCGTATGGGTCATATTATTATGGGGCTGCCTCGGCTTTATCCCATGTATTTTCTCATGCATTAGGTAAGGCATTGGGCTTCCTTGCGGTAGGAGGAATAATTTATTCTATGGAGACTAGGGAGATTAGGAAGATGTTCGGTTTGGGTAGACATAGGCCTTTGGTTGCTCTAGCCCTTACTATGGCTTTACTTAGTTTAGCTGGTATGCCGCCGCTCCCCGGTTTCTGGAGCAAGTGGTTATTGATTCTTGGTGCTATTGATTCTGGCCTGTGGTGGTTGGCTTTCTTCGGGGTCTTTAATAGCGTCTTAGCGGTATTGTATTATCTCTGGCTGATTCAAAGAATATTTTTTGCAGAGCCCACTGATGAGGTACTTAGTTCTGGCGAGGTTCATCCAGCGATTAAAGTCTCTCTCATAGTTTTGATGGGCTTTATGATTATCATCGGTTTATATCCTCAATTTATGTATGGGCTTGCATTTAATGCCAGTAAGGCTCTGGCTCCATTATTGCATGTTTAGGGATATACTTTATACCTTTATTCCTTTATATTTTTTGAGGGAGCTTTATGCGTCTCTCAATTGGTTTAGTGGGGCCCATAGCGGCTATATATGCATGGCTAATAATTATTACTTGTATATTTCTCAATCCCTGGTTTGTATTTACCAGGGATGCGTTTAGTGATTTAGGTTCATCTTCTGCTAATATGCCTTGGCTATATAATTATGGCATGATATCAATAGGTATTTTGATAATATTATATAGTTCATATTTGGTTTATGTGTCTAGAAATAAGTTGATGGTGGTGGGTTCTTCATTTGGTATTGTTTCAGGCATCTTCCTAATGTTTGTCGGTCTTTTTCCAGCTGGTACTAGGCCTCATGTCTTTGTTTCAACTTGGTTTTTCGTACAGTTTGATATGTGTATAATTGTCTGGAGTTTAGGGGCTTATTTAAATAGGGGTGGGTCGATGCTTCCACTATCTTCCTTAATTTTGGGGATAGTATCTATTCCGATAGGTTTCTTGGTTCCTTGGCCGTCGGCCGCGACTGTTGAGGCTTACGGAGTATTGGTGATTGATTATTGGGTGTTTGTCTCTTATTATATAACTAGATAACTTAGATTATTCTAATTTATAGCCCATTTTTCTAAGGCAGTCGACCATCTTTCTGAATCTGATTTCATACCTTCCATTCTTTGAGTAGTATCTTAATATTCTTCTTTTAAATGAATCATAGTACTCAGTTCCCTTGAATGCTTCCATCGCGGCTGTAACGTTTTCTCCATTACTTACATATGTATTCAGGTGTACTAGCGCTCTTTTCGGTAGTCTTGGTTTCATAGGCGGATCTTCATCCGGTATTCCAATAGTAAGTCCAAATAATGGATATGTATGTTTTGGGAGGTTCAGTAGTTCTGCTATCCCACATGGGTCATTTTGCACCGCTCCTATATAACATGTTCCATAGCCTAAGGATTCGGCTGTGAGGACCATGTTTTGGGCAGCTATGGCTGCATCGACTGTTGATACGTAGAGCATCCTAATATTAGGTTCTGCAGTCTCTATGCCGAATTCTTTACCACATTGAATTAACCTGTTTGTGTCCGCTATGAATATGAAGAATTCTGAGGCTGTGTAAATGTGTTCTTGGTCGCCCGCCAATTTAGCAACCCTTTTTCTAAGTATTGGATCTGTTATTCTTATTATGCAGTATGATTGTAGATTAGATGATGAAGGCGCTCTTATGGCACTATTTATTATTTTTTCTAGGTGTTCTGATGGGATTTTCCCAGGCTTATATCTTCTTATGGTTCTATGGGTAGTTATAAGTTTATATACCTCTGGCTCCACTACATGCCTCACCCCGAGGACGTTTAATCCTAAATTATTTTTTATTTGAGGTATTTTAATGTATTGGGTAGTTTCTCTTATCCTAGTAATTAGGCGTCGAATTGGTGTATGTCTATATATTCTTGTGTTTTTGAAGCTTAATATAATACTGTTATATAGTTATATTGTGGATGGTGAGTGTGAGTTGGATATTGAGTTTGAGCTGAAGCTTGATAAAGACAAGGTATCTGAACCGATTATAATAGCTGGTCTTCCGGGTATGGGCCTAACTGGAAAGCAGGCTGTTGATTATTTGATTGAGGAGTTTAAAGCTAGGAAGGTTGGTTTTATTAAGGCGCCTTTTCTCTCTAGTCCGGTTATAACGACAAATGATGGTATAGTTAATGATATGATGGAGGAATTGTTTACATTTTATTATTCTAAACTTAATGGTCAAGATTATGTTTTCTTCACTGGTATTACTCAACCTCCTTCACCTGAGTGGCAGCATAATCTCTCTAAATTAGTTGTTAACAAGTTATCTGATTATGAGCCCAGGATTATTTATACTCTTGCTGCTACACCTATATATACCTACAAATGGGATGTGGCTGTCTATGGAGTCGCTACTAAACCCGAGATATTGGAGGATCTTAAATTTTATGGTGTTATTCCGATGGCGGGTGAGGGTGTAATATCTGGTGTTAATGGTCTGTTGATTGGGTATGGAAAGATGAATGGTATTAATGGTGTTGTATTGATGGGTGAGACTTATTTAACTACTGGTAGGGATTATATTGCTCCATTGGCTCTTGTTAGGATAATGTCGAGGATTTTGGATGTAGAGGTGGATACTAGCCGTTTGGAGAAGCTGGCGCTTGCTTTTCATGAAGAAATTAGTAAGGCTCTTAGCAAGAAGAAGAAGCAGGATGATGAGGGTTCACTGGGTTATATATCCTAGGTGAATCCTATGGTGGATGTCTTGAATGTAGGTGTTCATGTATCTATCTCTGGAGGTGTCTCGAACGCCCCGGATAGGGCTTTTGAGAGAGGCTGTACTGCCTTCCAGATATTTACGAGGAATCCACGTGGCTGGAAATATAAGGAATTGGGTAGTGATGAGGCTGAGTTATTTAGGAGTAAGGTTGAACGCTATGGCTACAATGGCTTAGTTGTTTCTCATATGCCTTATTTGCCTAATTTATCTTCACCCGATGATAGGATATATGGATTGTCACTAGATTCTCTTAGGAATGAGGTTTCTCGAGCATCCCAATTGGGGATAAAATATTTAGTTATACATTTGGGTAGTCATATGGGAGCTGGCTTCGAAGCGGGTAAGAAGAGGTTGGTTAGCGCCATTGATGACGCCTTGTCTAGGAGTGATGGTGATGTGAGTATTTTATTGGAGAATATGGCGGGTCAGCGTAATAGTATGGGTAGTAGGTTCGAGGATATCGCATCTATAATTGATTCAATTAGTTTTAAGGATATGGTTGGTGTTTGTTTTGATACGTCACATGCATTTTCAGCGGGTTATGATTTGAGGACTAAGGATGCTGTTGAAGGTACTTTGAAGGAGTTTAATGATGTGATTGGCTTCAAGTGGTTGAGGGTTGTACATATAAATGATTCTAAAGTCGACTTAGGTAAGGGTAGGGATATTCATGAACATATTGGCTTAGGCTTCATTGGGGAGGAGGGTTTTAGATATTTTTTGATGAGTAGTGAGATAAGGAGGCGTCCTCTGATTCTCGAGACTCCTGTCGATGAAAGGAGGGAGGATGTAGGTAATATTATGAAGGTTTGGGAGTTGGCTGGTATAGATCCCCCGGATGAGATTAAAGCTAGGTGGAGGGCTTTTCTAGAATCTGGTAGTAGGAAATATGCTAAAGGGAAAAAGGGGAGGTGAAGACTGTCCCTACTCCATGAATATCTTGATAGCCTCGACTGGACAAGCCGTTTCACAAGCAAGGCAGAAGATGCATTGATCTTCGTTTATGGGGTCTGCCTTCTTGTCTGATGCTGGGTGTCCAGGTGTTTCATACCATTCGAATACACCTACTGGACATACATCGATGCAGGCTCCGTCAGCTATGCATACATCGAAATCTACTGCCACCTTATCCCCATGGATCCCTAGTTTGGTCGGTGGCTCGGTTGGCCCCCATACCGGGTGTCCCTCATGCTGTTCTACAACTTGTAATTTACTCTTGAAATCTGGATCTATTGGCAATGCTATCACCTTAAAATAATATTCACATACACACAATATATTTAAAGACTAGTATATTATTTGTTTTAATTTTGATACCCATAATTAATTTTATTTAACTATGTCTGGTATTAGGAGACCTGCTTGGGCTAGGTTTAGGGTAAAATATAGTGATGGCTTTTATCAGATGAATAGGCTCTTGAGTAGCCTAAGGTTAAATACTGTGTGTGTTGATGCACATTGCCCTAATATATATTTATGTTGGGGGAGGAGGACGGCGACCTTCATGATATTAGGTAATGTATGCACTAGGAATTGTGGTTTTTGCAGTGTTGATCATGGGGATCCTGCTGGTCTTGTTGATTGGGAGGAGCCTAAAAGAGTTGCCGAGGCGGTTAAGAGGCTGGGTTTGAAATATGTTGTTATCACAAGTGTGGATAGGGATGACTTACCTGATGGCGGTGCTGGGATCTATGCTGCTACTATTAAAGAGATACGTAGGAAGGTTGGGAATGTCTTTATAGAAGTTTTGACTCCTGATTTTGATGGCGACCCTAAGGCTATTAAGACCGTTGTTGAGGCTGGGCCTGATGTTTTTGCGCATAATTTGGAGACGGTTGAGCGTTTAACTCCTCTAGTGAGGGATAGGAGAGCGGGTTATAAGAAATCATTAATGGTCTTAAAGTTGGCAAAGGAATATGGGGTAAGGGTTACTAAATCAGGTATCATGGTTGGTCTAGGTGAGAAGTTTGAGGAAGTTGTCTCAACGCTTAAGGACCTTAGAGAGGTGGGTGTAGATGTGGTGACTATTGGTCAATATATGCAGCCTAGTAGAAATCATTTACCAGTCGTTGAATATATTCATCCTAAAATCTTTAGTGAGTATAGAAAGATTGGTATTTCAATGGGATTTAAGTATGTTTTTTCAGGCCCTAGAGTTAGAAGCTCTTTTCTCTCTGAGGAATATTTAAGTAGATTCTTGGGTGGTTCAAATGGATGAATATGATGTTGTAGTCGTCGGAGCCGGGCCGGGTGGATATTTATCGGCAATTAGATTGGCTAAATTGGGTGCACACGTTTTGGTGGTGGATAAGGAGGGTATAGGAGGCGAGTGTCTAAATTATGCGTGTATACCTTCGAAAACGTTGCTAAATTATCTATTGGCCTGGGAATATGCGAGTAAAGTTTCCGAATCCCCGGTTGAGATTGATATTGATAGGTTGAGGGAAATTAGGAATGCCGTTGTCAAGGAGTTAGTTGGTGGCGTGGAGTATTTGTTTAAGAGGTTGGGGATCCATTTTAAAAATGCTAAGGTTGATAGGATAGAGGGGCATAAAGTGTATCTAGATGATGGTTCTATGGTTAGGGGTGAGTATGTTGTATTGGCTACTGGGAGTAGGCCTAGGAATTTGCCTGGTGTTCCATTTGATGGTGAGTGGGTTTGGAGTAGTAGGGTCGCGTTGAGTCTGCCTAGACGAGTTAATACTTTGTGTGTTGTGGGCGCTGGTGCTGCTGGGTTGGAGATTGCTAGTATTTATAGGTTATTGGGTTCTGAGGTTTATGTGGTTGAGATCTTGGACAGAGTCGCTCCTTTTATGGATATTGATGTTAGTAAGAGGCTTAGAGGGTTATTGGGTAGGAAGGGGATTCATTTCCTTCTAAATAGTAGAGTTAATGGTATTAATATTAGGGATTCGCGGGTTAATGTTTCTGTATCTAGTCCCGGTGGTGAGGTTACTTTGGGTTGTGATGCCGTTGTGGTGACTATAGGGAGGCTTCCTAATATTGATATTGTAGGTGATGTTGAATACTTGAGGCGGGATGAACATGGTTTTATCCAAGTTGATGATCATCAGGCGACTAATATTGATTATATATATGCAGTAGGGGATGTTGCGGGTCCGCCGTTACTGGCTCATAAGGCTTATTGGGATGCGATTGTTCTTTCCGAGTATTTATTTGGAGATGGGGGTGTTGATAGGCCTAGGGTTATTCCTTTTGTTATTTATTCATATCCTGGTGGGTTTTCTATAGGGCTGACAGAAGATGATGCAAGTGAGAGAAGTTTGGATTTCTTCGTAGATGTGTATCCATTGGCTGGTTTGGGTGGTGCGAAGATTAGTGGTAAGGATATGGGTTTCGTAAAAATAATTAGGGGTGCTGATGGCCGTATTTTAGGGATTCATGGGGTTTCGAATAAGGTTAGTGAGTTGGTTGGTATTGCATCAGTCTTAACTGAGTTGGGTGTCGGTGTTGGAGAGTTGGGTAGGGTGATGTTTCCCCACCCAACTTATTCAGAGGCTTATTGGGAGTTGGCGGGATCTGCATTGGGCAGGGGGCTACATATAGTATAATTGATTCATTTTATTATTCGTGTGTCTTCTAAAATGCATGGAATTTCATTAATTGCTCCCTCGAAAATATGTATCTCTTCATCCTTCTTCGCTATATAGTTTAATAATATATTTAGATAATCTTTGATTAACCCTTTTGTTATCTTTATTTCTTTCCCAGTTTCCTTAGATAGATTGGTCATAGTTGATGGATCCAATCCGCAGGGGTTTATGTAATTGAATAATTCTAAATCATTGGATATATTAAATGCCATTCCATGATATGAAACCCATTTTTTCAGCCCTATCCCTATTGATGCAATCTTCCTATTTTCAACCCATACACCTGCGGTTCCTTTTTTCCAATATCCTTTTAACCCATATTTTTCAATAAATTTAATTACCGATTCTTCTAGGGCCCGAATTAAATCAACTAGCCTGAGCCTCCTTCTATCTAATCTTATTATTGGATATATCATTAATTGGCCGGGTGAGTGTAATGTAACGTCTCCGCCTCTATCGATCTTTATTATTGGTATGTTTGGTGGTTTGTTTTTTATGTTCCATGGTTTAGAGTCTTTACCTAGTGTTATGACCGGTTTATGTTGTGTAATAAGTATATGGTCATGGTTATTAATGGTGTGTTCGACTATTCTCATCATTTTTTTATATGCATCTATATAATCTGTCTCCTCATTCGCTATCAATACCCACAACATTAAATACTCTTTTATCTAAAGTTATATTTAATAGTGATGCTTTTAATGGTTGTACTTTATTCGAATTATATAAATATTTTTAATACAAAATTATTTTTTTCATGGTAATTATTCGATGGTGGTTGAATTGGATAGTGATGTTATTGAAAAAGTGACAAAGTATTTGTTTGGAACTTGGAGACTGCAGCGGAGCTGGCTTCATCCATTGCATATAGTTGGTGGTGAGGGTGCATATTTAATTGACTCTGAGGGGAGAAGATTATTGGATTTCTCATCTCAATTGGTTTGTGTTAATCTTGGTTATGGGAATAAGAGGATTATAGAGGCTGTTAAGGAGCAATTGGAGAATATTGCCTATGTTGGGCCGGGCTACTCTCTAGAAATTAGGGCTGAGGCGGCGGAGGCTTTAGCTAATGTATTGCCGAATAGACTTAGGAAATTCGTTTTCTCGAGTAGTGGTAGTGAGGCTAATGAGGATGCTCTTAAGATAGTGAGGTCGTATAAATATCCTGATTATAAGATACTTAGTCGTTACTGGTCTTATCATGGTAACACTGCTGGTGCGATATCTGTGACTGGTGATCCAAGGAGGGGGGCTGTTGAACTCCATACTCGTGTAGATGGGGTTGTTAGGATCCCAGATCCTTATTGTTATCGTTGTCCATTTGGTGAAGTCGATTGTGATGAGTGTGGACGTATGTGTATTGAGTATATTGATTATATATTGAGTAATGAACCTCATGTTGCGGGGATTTTTTTGGAGACTGTTACTGGGACTAATGGTGTTATTATTCCTCCTCGTGACTTTTATCCTAGGTTGAGAAGGCTTGCTGATGAATATGGCGTTTTACTTATTTTTGATGAGGTTATGAGTGGGTGGGGGAGGACTGGGAAGTGGTTTGCTTTTGAGCATTGGGGTGTTGTGCCTGATATATTGACGACGGCTAAGGGAGCTACTAGCAGTTACGTTCCAATTGGCATTACAGCTGTTGATACAGAGATTTCTAGCTTCTTTGAGGATAATTTCCTTCCGGTGGGGCATACATTTGCATATCATCCCTTGGCTATGGCTGCTATGAAGGCGGCTATTGAAGAGTATAGGGAAGGGGGTTATATAGTCAATGCTGCTAGAGTAGGTGATTATTTGGGTAAGCGGCTGATTGAGTTGATGGATAGGCATCCATCAATAGGTGATGTTAGGGGCCTCGGTTTATTCTGGGGGGTTGAGTTGGTTAGGGATAGAGATAGTAAGGAGCCTTTTCATAAGAGGGAGGATAAGATTAAAGGGGTTGAACTTATTACTCAGAAGGTGGCTAGGAAGATGATTGATTATGGAGTACTGCTTTCTATGGCTTGGATATCTAACTTCGTTATAGCCCCTCCCCTAATTGTTAATGAGGAGGATGTTGATTTGGGTGTCGAAGCCCTTGATAAAGCCTTGAGGATTGCCGATGAAGAATTAACTAAATAGTATTTACTCTAATATCTCCGCCTCATACTCTACATCTAATGGAATTATGCATAGGAATTCAACGTCTTCATTAGAGTCATTTATATACCAGTGGGGTTCCATTGGCTTAATATAAATTATGTCTCCAGGCTTAACCCTATATTCCTCATCCCCTATTCCTACTATATATTCTCCTTTTAACACGTATTGTATATGGTATATCTCTTTATGTCTGTGTTTTGGTATTGAGCCACCCTTCTTAATAACGAATCTTCTGAATCCAATCTTTTCCTCACCATCGAGAGGGCCAATTAGCCACTGAATATATGTTTTCTCAGCTACATCCATTATATCTAGCTCAATATCTTTTATGTTCTTTATTTTACCCAAATTCTTCACCACTTGAAATAATTTATAGGTGGTTATATACAAAAAATTGTATATTCTGTGGGTGCTGGGTATGGATGACTATATTGGTATGTTGAGAGAGATGGCTTTTGAGATGTATGATGAGGTCTGGAGTACTTTCGAGAGATATGGGAATAAATATCCACCAAGTGATTTAGGTAGGTTATTGGATAATGCTGCCGCCATGGCTGCCTATAGGTATTTAATGAGGGAGGGTTTGGATTTCGGAATTATTTCGGAGGAATGGCCTAGTGAGCGTAGATTTTCATTGCCGTTATTGATTATAGACCCAGTTGATGGAACTAATAACTTATCTAGAGGAATTGGCTTTAGCTCCATTTCATTGGCAGTCGCATTGGATAATAATTTGGATGGCTTAGTTGCTGGCTTGATTCTAGACCTATTTTCTAAAGATGTTTATTGGGTTAAACGGGGTGGAGGTGCATTTAGAAATAATTCACGTATTCATGTTAATCATCCAAGTGGTTTGAAGGATTTATTTGTATCGGTGGTAATTGATAGGTCTATCATTAGGGATCCTTTGATAGATCTGTTGTCGAGGGTTAAGGTATTGAGGTTTTTCGGCAGTTCTGCGTTGGAGCTCTCTCTATTGGCTTCTGGCAGGCTAGATGCATTTATAGATTTGAGGGGTAAGTTAAGAATCTTTGATTTTGCGGCAGGCTATTTACTTGTTAAAGAGGCTGGTGGCTATGTATATGTCTTACAGAAAGGGGTTGAGGGAACCTCTTTGAGTAAGGTTGGCGGATTCACTATAATCGCTTCATCTAGTGATTGGTTTTTGGAGAAGGTGTTGAATGTCACGGGGTTATAAGATATTTGTTAAACTTCCTCATCCCAGTCGTCTTCATCTTCGTCTTCATCTGATTCAAAGAATATAGGATTAATGAATTCCATATCATTATTTTCTTGATTATCTACGAGTCTTTTGTCTACGTATACATTTCTGTTGGCAAGCAGTGCTAAGAGGATGGCGTGGCTTGGTATCATCAATAGTCTCTTCTTCATTACAGTATAGTTATCATCTAGTATTACGGAGGCTCCATATATACTGAACTCGGGATCGTAATAATCTATTATTACTTCTTTGATGGTTCCATGGAGTATTTTTTCTAAATCTGGTATTTCCAACAGCATATCGTAAATTGTGAATCTGGGGTCATTTATGGTCGGTAGGTCGAATTCACTCTCTAGAGCTAAATATTTTTTAATTTCCATTGCTACATCATAGGATATTCCACTCATCTTGAATACCCTATTGTTCTCTAATCTTAATTCTAGTATTATATTCTCCAAGTATCTTCTATCTCTAGTTGTTATGAATTTTATGTCGTAATCGACTACCTTATACTTAATTTTATTACCCACCGTTTTAGACTACCTCCATAAATTAATACCTAATCATTCTTAAATATATCTGCATAAACAACTTCCTTATATAGTTTAGTCATCTATTTATCAATTTTCTTTAGATATTTTAGTATGCTACTTATGTAGATGCATTGTTGGGGAGGTACTTTTAGTTCCTCTACTGAGGGTTCCTCGGTTATTTCTATTGGGGGATTCTTTATGTATACGAAGGGGGTTAATTCATCAGATTCGCCCATATATATATGTGCAGCTGAAGCCAAGTCATCAGCTATATTTTGGTATGTGAATCTTATTTTTCTACCATATAAATCAACCTTACCAACATATTTTTTCACCCCTTTAAACCCTGAGATGCTTACGGCTAGGCCTGTTGTCCCTCTTCTAAGTGGCTTTACTTGGCTATCAACTAGAATAACTCCTATTTTTGTCCCTAGTGTATCAACTAGTCTATCCCTAATTTGGTGAGCTATTTCCTCTATGTTATCGGGCCATTTTGTCGGTATTCCACCGTATGCGTTTTTCCTATCTATGCCGATATTCCCTATTAAATACCCATTATATATTGTAGCTACTACTCCTTTTCCCCCTCCAACTATAATGGCGCCTTTCTCTATGATTTCTTGTGCAATGCATGGATCTATACTATATTTTTTTGATATTTCGATGGCCTTTGGTGATGGTTTACAATCTAAGTTTATAAATGATGCGGTTGCTGTCGATAATACCTTTATTGATATAGCGATTACGTCTCCATCTTCGGGAGTTATATTTGATTCTCTAATTTTCTTTATTAATATATTTATTATATCTTGTCCGGGTTCGATAGGTTTATTTAATCTTAATGGTATTAGAATCATTTTGTTATCACTTAATAGTTAAATAAATTATTTTTTCGTTGTACGGTGTAATATTTATTTCATTATTTTAGTTTTCTAAAATCTATATATGACATGATTTGTTTTTGGTGGATGCCTTGAGCCAAGGTATTGAATACAATAAATATTTGAAGAACTTGGTTGTCTCAGTTATTGTGGTTTCTACAGTAATTATACTAATTGGTTTTCTAGGTCGAATTGATTTAATGGTGTTACTTGGTTTGGCTCCTTATATTGTATTGGCATATATTTTCTTCTTTTTCCAATATATTATCAAATCGATAAAATTCTATTTATTATGTAGGGATCTTGGGAAGGAGGGTTTTTCATTTGTTGATGCTTTTAGAATAAGGATATCTAGTGAGTTATTCTCCTTGATTGGTTTCTCTTATTTGGGGGATGAAGCTTATAGAATATTTGTTTTGAATAGGAAGTATGGTGTCAAGTTGCATAGGTCTGGGTTGATTGGGTATCTTGAGGTTCTCTCAGAGGTAGTTACATCAATATCTATTGTTATCTTGGGTGTTATTTTATTGTTTTTTAGGGGAATCTCTTTAAGTATTCTTTTGCCAATAGCATTTTCAGCATTGACGGTCTCTGGAATAAATCTTTTAATTGTGTTTAAGCCTAAGATCGTTGGGAATTTCGCCAAGAATATCCTTTTTCGTTTTAGGAGGGTTATCGGTAGGGAGAGGGCTGAACAGATAATTAGTAATATGGATAGTTTTATTGATGCGTTTAACGAGGACCTTGAGGCCGCTTTATTTAATAGGAATATCTTTACATTATTGGTCTTACTGACATTCTTATCTACTGTCTTTGGAGGTTTATCGTTATGGATTATTTCATATGCTCTTGGATATGAAATTAATTTACTTTATTCGATAATTATACTAAATTTTTCTGTAGTATTATCTACACTTCCTATAACTATAAGTGGCTCTGGAATTTTTGAGATAGTTATTTTATTATTAGGTGGTAGTTTGGTTGGTAATTTACCTTGGCTTCTCCCGGTTGCCTATAGAATATCTTCATATTATATTCCATTGCTGACTACATTGATATTTTTCATAGGTAGTATGAATAAGTATCTGGATTGACTTACGTATCGATTTATTCTTCTTTTGTGGCTTCTAATATCTCAATTTTTATTATTCCATTAACTGTTTTTAGTATGGCTTCTCCATTTCCGTCTCCAATCATTCCTTGAAAGAATCTATTGTCCATTGATTTAATTGTCATATATTCCTTGTTCTGTATGTTTATCATCCCGTTTATGGTTGATGCCTCTATTATCAAGTTGGAGTCATTTGTCGTTAAAAATCTAATCTCTCCATTTATCGTTTCTATAACTATTCTGTCGTCTGTTCCTTCTAGTTCAATTAGTACATCCCCATTTGTGCTACTAGCTGAGAGATTTTTATATTTTCCTCCCCTGATATATATGTCTCCATTGATGTTCTCTACTTCTAATTTGTTTCCTTTGGATCCAAGCAGTAAAATATCCCCGTTATTTGTATATAGGTAGATTGTTTTCGTCGGTAGGCCGTCTAATCTTATATCTCCACTGTCTGAGGTGATGATCATTTTACTCGGGATTTTATTTATTGGTATCCTTAGCTTCGCCTTTATATTGAATACTGGTCTCTCTCTTTTACTCATTATTGATATTCTTAATATGTTCTTTTCTTGTTCTCTAACTACATCTACATCCGATATTTTTCCACCCAATACCATTCCTGATAAATCGATGAACTCTTCATCATGGGGTTCTAGAATTAGTTCCGCTATATCGGATTTGACGTATAACTCTGCATAGGGTTCTCTATGAAAAAATCTATATTTAAATACTCTGTTTGATGCCATATTGATGTACCTCCATTAAATTATGTAGCCGCCCAATAAATATTATTCGAATCTCTATTTAGTTAATTATTTCTTGGTATAAGCTTGTCTTAACTATTATTCGGTGTATTTTGGTTAAATAATCTTTCTAACATTAATCTTTTGGTGGTATTCTTGGTGGAGGAGCCAATTATTTTGGAGGAGGAATTTAATTTATCAGATAGCTATACTGATCCCAGCATAGTTAAGGCCAATATAATCAACTTACTATATAATGGGAAAGACAGGATTAGGTTGAGGTTTAGGGTTGGGTATATCGAGGATGTTATTAAATTTTATTATAATATTCTTCCTAATCTTAGTATCGAGGATCTGGATAGAGGTGGAGTCTATTCATACCTGATTCCTGTCGAGGGGTTGGAGGCCAAGAGTCCTAAATTAATCATGGAATTATCTAGTGTTGATAAGTTGCGGGAGTATAGTAGTGAATTGAGCGATATCTTCATCGGTGCATATGATTCTAGTTGGCATATTGGTGGTGCACATTTTACAGTGTCTTTCGTAATATACAACACTGGTTATTACTATTATTCCTTTGGTGGGGATGGTGGCTCCGGCTCTCATCCTAAGCTAGTTATTGGTGTTCCAGATGACTGGGATAATGATTTGGAGATTAAGAAGCATGAGGCCAATGTAGTTAAGATGCTGGTCGATAGGATCGGTGGAAATAGGGATTTCATGTTTATGGATGAGTCGCTTAATCTATTGTATAGTGTTAAGTGGGGGAAGGATAAGAGAATTAGTTATTCTAGGATGGTGATTGATATTCTGAATAATTTAATTTCATATAAGGTCTGCCCGTTAGGGATCTTCTATACCAAGTCTAGAGATATATCTAGGACCATTGTATCTGGAGGTGTTGATCTGGATGTGATGATTAGTGATAAATTGATTTTCGATAGGATACTCGAGGTTGGTGAGCGATCTCCGCTTTTCAAGGTATTTAATTCGGTTTTGGATACAATATCCCTGGACTTATATACTTTTTATCTGAAGCTGGGGCCGAGGAATATACTTAGGGTCGAGTTTCCATCCAGTGTTCTCAATTTTATGGATTTAGATGATATTCATATAGCGGTTTATATTGATGCGTTGAGGGGATTTGGGTATCCATATTCCCTTATGAGGGCTCATGAGATGGCTGTATTAAACTATGAGGATCGGGAGGCTATCGAGGATGCGCTGGCGGATATATTAGGTATTCCACCAGATTTATCATATAGCATGAAACAATATAGTAAGTGGTGGTCGGTTGCATGAATATAATTAAATATACTAATTCTAGATCACGTATTGGAGAGGTAGCTAGTATATCTGGGAACTTAATTAATGTATTCCTGTACCCCGATTCTTATCAATCAGTCTCTATGGGGGATTTTCTTTTGATTGTTGGCGGGATCGGTGGATATGTAGGTGTAGTCGTCAGGAATTTGCATAAGGTTAGGAGAGAGAGGAATTTTTCATTGATGGGTATGGATTATGAGGAGATGAAGAGGTTATATCCCGATATAGATAGGTTATATATTTACGCTATTGATTTGATCCTTGTCGGTTATGTTACTAATGATTATAAAACGGTAATTGGATTGAGTGGTTCGCCTAGGATTCATGACCCCGTATATAAAATGGATGATTCGGATGTAAAGGATATCTTTATTGGGGGGGATGGGGTTGATTTCAGTCTTTTTAGGTATCTCAGGGATTATTTGGAGGATGTTGTTTGGTTTAGGGAGTTTTTGAGGAGGAATAGAGATGTGTTAACTAATTTGTCAAATCGTGATGTTTTATTAGAGAATTATTTAGATACATTGATTTGGCTTGGTGTGAGTCCAAGGAGTATGGGGCGATTATTATCTGTTTTTATAGAGGAGGTGTTTGGAGTTGGTTAATGAGGTAGGGGTGGTTGTCGAGGCTTCTTATGAGGATGGCGTTGTTGTGAAGGTTAGGCCTGAATCCAATATTGAGGTTATTCCAATAGGTAGTTATGTTTTGGTGGATTCGGGTGATAATATTTATTTATGTATTGTGAGTAATGTGTGGTATAGAGCCCCACCTGAAGATGAGGCTCTCGATTATGTTAATGATTTGTATAGGGATGTCGTGAGGAAATATTTATCAGAGAAAGTAGTCAGATATATGATTAGGATTGTTCCTATAGCTAGGTCTTCCCCTGGTTCTGGTGTTGATAAGCCTGATACGATACCTCCTTATGGTTCTAAAGCCTTGGAACCTACTCCCGATTTATTGGAGCGTTTTTATGGGCTTCCGGATTGGAGGCTTGAGTATCCCTTGGGAACTCCTAAGATTATTGGTGAGACAGAGTATTCTGTTCCAATAGGGATTAAGCAGTTAATGAACCTTAATTTTGGTATATTTGGTAAGAGTGGTAGTGGGAAGACTTTTCTTGGTAATCTGTTAGTGGCTTATAGTATATTATATAATGTCTTGAATAGGGGGAGTGAAGATTATGTTGAAAATCGTTTTCTAATATTTGATATGCATAATGAATACTCTTTAAATGTTTATGATGATAGTAGACGGGCTGTTGCCGGTGGGGTTTATAGATTGTTCAATGGGGAGTTCACTGTCTATACTCCTGATAGGTTATTTAGAGAACAGTATAAAATGAATTATTTACCTATACCATTGTATAATATAAGTAGTTATCTTCTCAGGTATGTTGCGGAGCCGCTTGGAGTGACCACGGCTTTCTTAGATAACTTAGGTTCTTATGAAAATATTCTTAGGAAGGTTTTTGCCAGGGATTCATTATTTGGGGATCAAGGTTATTGGGTATTGGGTTTATTGTTATCGAGGAATAATGTTGGTAGGTTTATGGAGCTCGCCTCTAGGGGTGGCTCTGACTTCATTGATAAATCGTCATTTACAGCATCTGAGTTAATTAATCTGGTGTCTGCTATTGAGGATAGGGTTAATAGGGAGGGGAAGGGGGCGCTGGCTGCATTTAAGGCCGGGAGGAGGAGATTAGGAAAGTTATTGGATATGCCTGTTACTTTTAAGAAGGTGTATGAGAATGTGATAGAGAATGTTATAAATAATTTAGTTTCTCAGGAGGGTAGGAGCGTCATAATTAGTTTGGGTGGTTATGAGAAGAATATAGCTGTTTATATGGCATTGGCTAATTTGATTGGTGAATCTTTGTGGAGGCGGCTCAATGAGTTGATATATGAGGAGGGTGAGGAGACTGGTAATAAAATAATTATTTTGTTGGAGGAGGCCCATAAATTCTTGGGGCGGGGAGTTAGTGTATTTAGTCCGTTTGGACGTATTGCAAGGGAGATGAGGAAGAAGGGTGTTGTGGTAGTTCCGATTGATCAGAAACCTAGTGAGCTTGATCCAGATGTGCTTAGTATGTTATGGACATTCTTCGTCTTTGCTTTGACGGATCCAAAGGATATTGATGCTTCGTTGATTGGTGTTGATAGGCCTCTGCTTTATAAGAATGTAGTGGCTTCTTTGAGGCGTGGCGAGGCTCTGGTTTATGGATATGGTGTTAGGTTTCCGGTTGTCATTAAAGTGCATGATTATTCGGAGATGTATGATGAAATTTATAATAGGTATTCTGGTGTCGGCGGTGCATCTATTTTTGATGATGTTCCTAGGTAGATGGTGTTATGATTAGATTGGTGCATGTATCTGATTTCCATCTGGGTGTTAGATTCAAACAGTTGATAGGTGTCGATGTAGAGTCGTTTGTTAATAATAGGATTCTAAATAATATTGGCTATTCTGTTGATTATGCTATTGAAAATAATGCAGATCTTTATTTGGTGACGGGCGATATTTTTAATAAGCTTTACCAATCCCTAGAGTATTCCCATAGACTGATTGATCATTTACTCAAGTTGGTTGATAATAATGTTAGTGTTTTGTTGATAGCTGGTAATCACGATGTCCCAAGGACTAGGGGTGTGCATAATGCTTTATATTTGGTTAATAAATTAGGTGGTGGGATAAGGTTTATTGAGATACCCTGTGAAAAGCCTATTGAATTTAGTCTGGATGGCGCTAAATTGGGCGTAGTTCCATTACCATATGTATATATCTATTCGAGGGCCTCAAATAAGATAGGTAAATATATTAGGGATATGTTGGATAAAATGGGGAGGGTGGATTATAAGGTTTTGGCCGCACATTTAGATGTCTCTGGGGCGAAATATTCTGATATGGATCTATTCATTAGAAGTTTCTATATGCTTCCCTACAGAGTTAATCCGGATATACTTTATCCAAATTCTTTTAATTACGTTGCCTTGGGCCATATACATATCTCACAAGCGATTCCAGGTTACCCGAATATGTGGTATTCTGGTTCTATTAATAGGGTTAATTTTGGGGAGGCATCGGAGCCCAAAGGTTTTCTCCAGGTTGATATTGATGGTGAACTTGATGTAAAATTTGTCGAGGTTTCGCCGATAAAGATGCGTGTTGTAAAGGGATTGGTTTATAGAAAGGGATTTAATATAGATGATTTTTTCAGTGATTTAGAGGAATTGGGTGATTTAGAGGATTCCCTTGTCAAGATCGAGGTAATATTTGATAGAGATGCCTGGAGAGATTTCCGAGGGGCTGAGGATAGAATAAAGAGATATCTGCTCGAGTCTAGGAGAGTTAAGGGCTTCGCAATAGTCCATACTTTTACACGTATAGCACCTCAATTATCAATATCTAAGGCATTGTCTTTGGAGAGAGGCTGGATAATCGATAGATTAAGGGAGTATATTGAGGCCTTGGAACTACCTAAGGATGAGAGAAAGTTGATGATGGAATATGCAATTAAATTATATTTTCCTTGATGGTGGTGATTTTGGGTATTAGGCTTAGACGCCTTTTGTTGAGGAATGTTGCTTCATATGGAGTTAGGCATAACGAGGTTGATTTCACTTCATTGGACTATCCCTTATATGTATCCGGCCCTAACGGGGCTGGTAAGACTACATTCTTTGTTGATGGGTTGTCATTTGCATTATTTGGTTCGGCATATGGATTGGTGAGGGGCGCTGGCCGACTAATAATTCCCGCGGGCAAGAGAGCAGGTGGGGAAGTTCTATTGGAGCTAGATCGTGATGGAGAAATTATTATTATCAGGAGGTTGTTTGATGGACGGTCGTGGAAAGTTGAGATTCGTGAAGGTTATGGTAATAACCTTAAATTAGTTACTAATAGTGTTGTAGAGGCTGATAATTATATCAAGAGGTTATTGGGTCTAGAGTATCAATCATTTATTAATTCCATCGTGGTTAGGCAGGGTGACGTATACTCTTTTTTAAATGCTAAGCCATCTGAGAGGAGGGAGCTTCTCTTAAACCTATTGAACATTAATTTCGAGGGTGTGAGGAATAGGTTGAGGAGTAAAATTAGAGATTTGGAGGGAGAGCTTAATGCTATAGAGCGTGAATTAAGTGTTTTGGAGGAAGGTTTAGAGTATACTAGTATTGAGGATATTGATAAGGAGATTAATAAAATAAATTCGGATATTGCATCGTTAGACTCGAATATCAAGAAATTGGATGAGAAACTGTCTGAGGTAGAGAGTACTATTAATATGCTGAATGAGATGATTGGTAAATATTCTGAGAAGATTAATTCTGCTAAGAAACTAAGGGGTAGGATTGAGGAAATATGGAGCAATCTTGGTCTTGATGTTAAATGGCGAGCCCTAGATATGGGGAGAATTAGAGATTTAGTTAGTTCAATAATTGAATATTTTAGTTTGATTGACAGTCATGAGAAGGCAAAGAGTGAGATCGATAGGCTCGAGAGCTTAATGAATTATTTCGATAAAGTAGGTGAATTGAAGAATAAATTGAGTAATTTGAATGAAGAGAAGAGCATCTTGATTAATGATGCATTAAGTAGGACTGGATATGAACCTTCAATAGATTCGGTTAATCTTCTAACTATGCAGATTGGTGAGTTTACCTCTAAATTGAGGGAGATCAAGGAGAGGGTCAGGTTACTGGAAGACAAATCTATTAATAAGTGTCCATTATGTGGTCAGGATATTATTGAGGAACATAGAGCCAGGTTGTTAAGTAGGCTAAGGAAAGAATATAATATATTGAATAAACAATACAAGGAGGTTTCGGAAAAGAAGAATTATCTGATGAATGTTTTACAGAGAGTTAGAAAATTAGATGATGAGATTAAATTGGTCTTAGGGAAATTGGAGGAATTGGATGCTATAATAAAAGGATATAATCTTGAGGATATTAGGTCTAAAGCATCGATGCTTAAGAAGACCTTGGCCGACCTCGGTAATAAGATAAATGATTTGGCTGAGAGGCTGGAGAAGACGGGTTTATCAAATAATTTTTTACGTGAGCTTTATAGGTCTAGGGATTTGTTAAGTGAAGTATCGCTCTTGATAAAGGATTTAATTGATTTGGAGGAATCGATGGCTAGTTTGGATATTGAGGAGATCACGAGTAAGCTGGATGTAGCCAAGGATGAGAGGGAGAATTTATTGAGTGCCAAGTATATGGCTATCGCTCGGCTAGAGTCATTGAGGATACGTGTTAAGGATTTATCGCAGCAGCGGGAAAAGTTGAAGAGGTATTTAGATTTAAGAAATGAACGAGAGAGATTGCATAAAGAGAAGAGGATTTTGAATCTATTGGATGAATATGTTTTTAGGGATAGTAGGTTTCCCAGGTTCTTGTTGAAAAGGTTGGTTGAGGATATACTTAATTCATTGGTTAATGATATTCTAAAAACCTTCTTTCCAGGTGCATCAGTTGATATGGTTGTTGCTGAAGAGGCTAGGGGAATAGACTTGATTATATATATTGATAATGTCAAGAGGGAAGCCTCCACCTTAAGTGGTGGAGAAAAGACTCTTATTGGATTCGCGATTAGATTGGGGATAGGGGAGTTGATTGCCGGATTGGGAGGGGGTAGTTCGATAGATTTTTTGATAATTGATGAGGGTTTTGGTGCTTTGGATGAGGTGAATAGGGATTTAGTTGCTAATGCGGTTGGCAATTTAGTTGATTCTGGTATCTATAAACAGGTTATTGTTATATCACATGAGTCGGATCTTAGGAATCATCCGGTGTTTAAGAGTCATATATATGTCACTAGGGATGGAGGGTATAGTAATATAGAGATAATTTAATTAGATGGGTGTTAATTGGAATATTTATTATTGTTATAACGGAGTTATCATTGGTGTATACCCATGGAGTATGATGTTATAGTTGTTGGGGCTGGTCCCTCTGGTATACCGGCTGCCATTAATTCGGCTAAATTTGGGGCGAAGACTCTGTTATTGGAGAGGAATGAGGTTATAATGGCTAAGAAGCCATGTGGTGAGGCCACTAGTATGGGTACTTTCAGTGATATGGGTATTGACCCCAAGCCTTATATTGTTTTACATAAAGTTGTCCCCAGAGTTTATGCACCGAATGGAAAATCGATAGTTATTGATAATGCGCCTACATATTCTATTAATAAAACTATGTATCTGCAGGAGTTGGCTTTAAGGGCTGCCGAGGAGGGTGCTGAGATCCATGTTAGGGAGGAGGTTAAGGCTGTTGTTAGGAAGGATTCCTATATGCATGTAAAGACGAATAGGGGCGTATATATTGCTAAAGTGGTTATCGGTGCTGATGGGTATAATTCTGTTGTCGCTAGGAGCTTAGGTGTTAAAGAGAAGTCTGAGGCTATACCTACCGTTATATATTTAATGGTTAATGTTAAGCTTAAGGATCCTGATTCAGCGAGATTCTATTTAGGTAATAATGTGGCGCCGAAGGGCTATGCATGGATATTCCCTAAAGGCGATAAGGTGGCTGAGGTAGGTATAGGTGTTCGAGGGGGTAGGGCTAAATTATACTTAGATAAATTTGTTAAGGAGCATTCTGATGAGCTTGGTGATGCTCAAGTTATTGATTATAGGGGGGCGCCCGTACCAATAGGCGGAATTATTAGTAATAATATCGGGGATGGCTTCATATTAGTGGGGGATGCTGCTGGGACGGTTATTCCCCTCACTGGTGCCGGGATGCATAGTGGTGGCGTGGCTGGTCTAGCTGCTGGGAAGGTCGCTGCATTGGCTGTTAATGAGGGGGACTGGAGTAAAAAGTCTTTATTGAGGTGGAGGCGTGAGTATTCTAAATGGATCGATAAGATTAGGCTTAGTTTAAAGGTTATGAGGTTCTTAGAGAGACTTAGTGATAAGGAGTTGAATGATTTGGCTGATGTGTTGAGGCCTGATGATATAGTTAAATTGGCAAATGGTGAGAATGTATTTAGTGTAGCTAGGAGGCTGCTTAGGCATCCTGGACTATCATTTAAATTGGCTAAGACTATATTGGGTTAGTCGTGGTTAAGCTATTAGTAGAAATAGCCATACTGGTATAATTAATATATCGACTCCATTACTGACGTAGTCGAATACGTCTTTAGAAATTAATATGCCTTTCTTTACACCCATCTTTTTGAATCCAGTCCCCACCTTTTTAATTTCTCTTTTACTTAGTCTCTTTATGTATCTGACTGAGATAGGTATATTTGTCTCTCCTCTCTGCCATATAAGATCTATTTCTTTACCTCCTTTTCTCCAGAAGTATTTTGCATCTATTGTTCTAGCGATTAGGGATTCGATGAGGCTACTCATATAATTCTCATCCTCTATTCTCCCTAGGTTGATTGGATATGTGAGGATGTGGTTATACGGATATATTTTAATGTTGCTTCTCGCTCTTCTTCTTCCAGTTGCAATGTTCTTTAGCTGCATTATTAGGTAGGTGTTGTATGCGTTTCTTAGGTAATTGCTTAATGATCTTACGTCTCTAGCCAGTAGTTCAGATAATTTATTATAGTATATGTGCATGCCGGGGTTTAGGTATAGGTATGATATTAGTGATTTCATTAGTTCATAATCTCTTTTTTTGCTTAGTTGTACTGATAGGTTTATCATTTTTTCTAATAATTGGTTTATGATGTGTATGTATTCTCTTCTATTTCTATAGCTTCTTGTTATTAGGTTATATAGTCCCCCTGTGGTTAAGTATTCCTCGAATTCTTTTGATAACTCGATGTTTTCGATGTAGAGCATCTTTAGTTTCTGGTAGTTTAATGGAAATTTCTTTAATTTATATCCTTTATATGTAAGGTATTCCCTAAAGCTTAAGGGTTTTATTTCTATTGAGGCCCATCCATAATCCTCTATCAATCCCTTATTGACTCTATATGGTGATAAGACAATTAACTTAGCTGGATAGTTATCAAGTATCTTCGTCTTTATCTTTGCCATTATTGATTTATTGAGGTACATATTGTCTATTAGTACATAAATATCTCTGTTGTATTGTGTGGCTTCTTTACTTACCATTCTCTTTACTCTACTAATTATTTTATGGAAGCTATCATCCATTCCTCTCTCTATATACAATACTGTATCTAATCCCAGTAGGTCTAAAGCTTTATAGGCAATTTCTTTAATATCCACCCCTAGTTGGCCATGGATATTAACTAATCTATAATTGTTTATATTTGAAGCTATTCTCTCAACTATTCTAGATCTAATATCATCTAAATGCCTTGTCTCAACTAGTTCTTTTACCAATAATTTTCTCCCTCTCCTCATTTCCAATCACATAGTAGCATGTAATGGATAATAAGTGGGTCTATATATATTGGTAATAATTAAATACTATCTCGACTATATCCTACTCATGTTTCTATCTAACTTATTACTAATGAAGTTTAATATTTAGATGTCTAAGTTAATTATATATTCGTATTATTCTAATTGATTGTTGGTGGATTATGATTTATGAAATATAAATATATCGAGAATATTTATAGGAACGTCAAGGGAGTTGATAAATCCACTTTAGTTAAGCTATTTAATTACTTAATGAATTATGACTGTATAATCATTTATGGTTCTGGTAGAAGTTATGCGGCTATTAAAATTGCTATGAGCCAATATTCAAAGATGAGAGGCGCCCCTGTAATTGTTACACCGGAGGATCCGGGTTTTCCTGGTAATAATATGTCTGAGGCTCTAGATATTTTGAGTGATAGGTACTCAAAAATATTTCTATTAATTAATTCTGGCAGTGGAGAGTCTCTTGAGCCATTAATTGTGGCTAGGGATTTCGTTAAATATATTGAGGATACTGGATCTGAGAACTTGGTTCTGGGGGTAATTACATCTAAGCCTGGGAGCTCTCTTGGGAGATTGGCTGATGAATATGGGGTTTTGGTTCATTTGAGGGGTCGGGAGGAGCATAAGCTTGATGATTTCTTGACTAGTGGTATAATGGGTGATACATTCGAGTTAGGGAGCTTAATGCTCTTGACTGCCTTGGTTAAAGCAATATATATAGGGTCAATAGATAACTTCGATGATATTATTGATTCCTACTATAGTAGAATATTTGACTTGTTGGAGAGGTATGTGGAGTCCAAGACCTTCGGTATTATGGTTGATACGATGGCTAGGAGGAGCAATGTCTTCGTGGGTGGGCGTGGAAGTGCCCATGAGGTGGCTACTATGTTGGTTATTAGACTTAATCATATTAAATATGCTATTGGTGACCATGTATATAGAGCGAGGGGATCGAATACCCCTAGGCCGAGGCCTGGTGACCTGGGTATATTGATATCATGTTCCGGTGAGACTCCAGCGGTTATTTCTTGGGCTAGAAGCTTACAGGCTTCGGGTGCATATGTGGTTGGTATTGTAGGAAATCCGAATTCATTGTTGGCTAGGATAGTAGATAACAAGATTATTATAGATTCACGCCCAATTCAGAGGTTTGTGCCCAGAGACTTCTATTTATATTCATCCTTCCTGTTGAGTCCACTGCCTATCAAGTTAATTGAGAGGTTTAGGGAGGAGGGTCTTGTTCTTCCTGAATCAATACTGAGATATTATCACTCGATAGTTGAATAGGGGATTATGAGGGTTTTAAATTTATTTGATCCCTGGGGAAACCCATTCTGTACATGTCGCCCTAAATATACTTTGAATCCATATACTGGATGTGGCCATAAATGTAGATATTGTTATATAACCTCGTATATTAAGGACGCCTTTAATCCACGGCTTAAGAATAGGCTCTTGAGGAGATTATATCTTGATCTGATAGAACTTGGTGTTGGTGGGAGAGTCTCGATATCATATAGTAGTGACCCATATACACCTCCAGAGGATAAGTGGGGTGTTATGCGGGATATACTGAAATTATTTCGTGAATTCAGTTGGGCTGTTCACATAGTTACTAAGTCGACTCTAGTGTTGAGGGATATGGATTTATTATCTGGAATGAAGGCTACGGTATCTATAACCTTGACTACTATGGATGTTTCCCTAGCTAAGGCCTTAGAGCCTGGAGCTCCTTCTCCAAGGGATAGGTTATATGCCATTGAGAAGTTGAGTGGGGCCGGTGTCCCAGTATCTGTTAGACTAGACCCAATTATACCTTTTGTAAATGACGATTTAAATATGATTAGGGAGGTTATTGAGGCATGTATTGCTGGTGGGGCTAAGCATATAGTTACATCCATCTATAAATCCAGACCTGATAATCTAAGGAGACTCATTAGCGTGATTGACCCCTATCTAGGTAGGAGGCTAGTGAATTTTTATAGGAATGGATTTTTCTTTAGGGGGTATCGGTATGCCCCAAGTGCTTATCGTTACAAGATTTTATCCCTGGTCAGAGAAAGTGTTAAGAGAATTGGTCCAAGCGTAACTTTCAATGTTTGTAGGGAGGGTTTTAGGTCTTTGGATGATTTTTCATCCTTCTGCGACGCCGGTCACCTTGTTTGATTTAATACATATCATACTATGAGATGGATTAAATATTTATATAGAATGTCATGTTGATTTAATAAATATATAATTAGTTTATATTTTAAGGGAACGTGGTTATGGGTGGTTGGTTTGGCTATATCGCAGGAGTTTAAGGAGAAGGATTCGGTTCTTGATTTAATTACTGAGGGTTTGAAGGTTAGGTATCCTGAGTTAGCGTCTAGGGAGTCTTTAGAGCTTTATGATGAGGTTGGTAGGTTAATTAGGGATAGGGGTCTATTCCCTGTTCGTGGCCGTGATTTCCAGGTTAAGATTGGTGCTAAGCCCGAGCTTAAGGATGGGGAGAAGTTGGTTAGGAGGACTCTATCTGTATGTAATGAGTGTAGAAGCCTTATAAGGGCTATCGTGTTTGAGAGGGATAATAAGATTTGGATTAGGAAGGTTTGTCCCGATCATGGTGTAATGGAGGAGATTTACTGGGGTGATGCTCAGTTCTATTATCAGAAGAGGATGGAGGCCAATGAGGGGCATGGAATCGAGAATCCTTATGTAGATATTGTTAATGCATGTCCCTTTAACTGTGGATTATGTGGGAGGCATAGGTCCCATACGGCCCTATTAAATCTAGTTATCACAAATAGATGTCATTTGGGTTGTTGGTATTGCTTCTTTTATGCCCAGGCAGCTGGCTACGTCTATGAACCTACTTTAACGCATATTAAATATATGTTGGCAGCAGCTAGGAGGCAGAAGCCGGTTCCCGCGAAGGCTGTCCAGATTACTGGCGGAGAGCCTACTATGAGGGATGATTTGATCGAGGTAATCAGGATTGCTAAGGAATTGGGTTACGAGCATATTCAATTAAACACTACGGGTATAACTTTTGTTTATAAGCCTGAGTTGGCTAGGCAGGTGAGAGAGGCTGGTGTGAACACTATCTATATGAGTTTTGATGGAGTAACTCCAATGACTAATCCTAAGAATCATTGGGAGATACCATATATATTGGATGTTTTTAGGGATGTTGGATTAGGCGCTGTTCTTGTTCCTACAGTGACTAAAAGCGGTAATCTTGGTGAAGTCGGCGATATGGTTAGGTTTGGCCTTAAATTTAATGATGTGATTAGGGGAGTTAATTTCCAGCCGATCAGTTTAGTTGGTAGGGTGCCTAGAAAGGAAAGGGAGAGGTTGAGAGTGACGATACCTGATGTTATTAAGGCGATCGAGGACCAGTTGGATGGTCAGGTTAGGCTGGAGGATTGGTATAGTGTACCCGTAACTATCCCTATTAGTAGGTTTGTCGAAGCTGTTACAGGTAAGCCTCAGTTTACAATGTCCAATCACTTTGCTTGTGGAGCTGCAACATATGTTATGCAGGATAGGAGGACTGGTAAGATTACTGCACTTCCCCAGTTTGTGGATGTGTATGGTCTAGCTAAGTATCTAGAATATCTAACCGAGTACATTAAAAAAGGTGGGAGTAGGAAGATCGCGATGTTCAAGTTACTATATAAGTTAAATAGTTTTGTAGATTGGAAGAAGACTCCTGAACAGCTTAGGAAGAGGAAGAGGCTATTAAGAATAATATATAGGATATTTGTGAAACATGATTATGAGGCCTTAGGTGAGTTCCATTATAATTCGCTGTTCTTAGGTATGATGCATTTCATGGATGAGTATAATTATGATGTTGCTAGGGTTGAGAGATGTGATATCCATTATGTGACTCCGGATGGAAGGGTGATCCCCTTCTGTACATTTAATGTATTCCCCGAGATCTATAGGGATAAGGCCCAGATGGCCTACTCGATGAGTATAAAAGACTATCTAAAGAGTAAAGGTATGTGGAGTCTCTCTGTAGAGAGGTATCGGCGTAATATTAAGAAGCTTGAGTCCGGCGAACCTTATAAGAGGACGTATGAAGGTTTCTGGGATCCTGACCAATTATCGTATGAGGAGAAGAAGATGATATCAATGAAGTTCGGGGTACCCGTAGTTGAGGATTGATTAACCCCCTCCTCTATTTATTAGTATTGCTATGAAGTATTATGGATTCAACCTAGATTATGAGAATAGTTATCAGAAATGGTCTTTTCTAATTACTCATAAAGCATACGTCAAGGAAAGTGATGGATATATATCAATAGATGGAGTTAGGGCCGAAGCCAATGATGAGACAGCACTGTATTTTGAGAAACTATTCTCTAGGTATTTGAAGATAGCTTATGTAGATTTATTGAACGCAGAGAAATCGGATCTCGATATTATTAGATATGAAGTATCTAAACCAATAATTATTATCCATAAAATTGTATGGAGGCACTTGAGTGACAAAATAACCTATCTTGTTTTTAACTCTAGTAGTATGGAACCTCCCCGGCACCTAAATAGAAATGAGGCGGAGGAGTTATTATCAGTGTTCGGTATCCCAATATTCTAAAATGGTTTCACACAGTTTGCACTCTTCTTTATCGCCGATATCCTCTAGCAACATGTGGTAGTCACATAAATATCCTTTCCTAACAACCTCTATTATGATTCTATTAATTTCCCGAGCCAACTCTTCTGGATCAGGTCTAGTTTGAACTATTACATCGCTCAATTCGTCTACCATACTGCTTATCTCAGTGTCTCTTAAATGGTCTACATATTTTCCCCTTGATTTAGTTAGGTAGTATGAGACGGCTGCTTGGGTAACATGGAGGAGACTAGCTATTTCCTTTTGTTTTAATCCATATTTTTTTGTTAGTCTCTCTGCTAATAATCCCCTAACCGCCGGCAGAGCGGTCTTAACAATAACTTCATATGGCGTTAGCATATCTATCAACCAATTAATTAAATCTATATAACTATGTTATAAATATGTATACATTCTAATAAGCATAACCCAATATATCTGTAGTTTAAATATAATTATTCTGAGGGTTTAATAATCAAGATATAAATTTACCATGTACTCATTGATATATTTGGTGGTATTATTTTGAAGTCGATAGGGCTTGACGATGTAAAGATTTATTGGACTGGGCATGATGGCTTCAGGATTGAGAGTGGGAAGACCATAATTTACATAGATCCCTATAAATTGATTTCCCCTGTTAAGGCCGATGTAATTTTTGTTACTCATAATCATTTTGACCATTATAGCAAGAGTGACATTAAGAAAATTGTTAAGGAGAGGTCCCTCATTATTGGTCCTAAGGAATTGAGTGGTGTTGAGCTTGAATTTAATTGTAGGGGTGTGTTTTTGGAGCCTTGGGGGGAATATTCATCCGATGAGTTCCACCTAGAGGTTTTGGCCGTCCCGGCATATAACGTAAATAAGTTCAGGGCCCCTGGAATTCCATTCCATCCTAAAGAGGATGGTAAACTGGGTTACTTAATTAATATTAATGGGGTTAAGATATTTCACGCTGGTGACTCAGATAACATACCTGAATACGATAAGTTGACTAGTCAAAATATAGATGTTGCTTTGCTTCCTGTCAGTGGTACTTATGTAATGACTGCTGATGAGGCGGCTGAAGCCGCTAAGACTCTGTCTCCAAAGATGGCTGTTCCCATGCACTGGGGGGAGATCGTTGGTAGTAGAGCTGAAGCTGAGAAGTTTAAGAGTCTATTAATGAATTCTGGTATAGAAGTTGTAATATTGGATAGAGTGTAGATAGGTATTTTAAATTATTTATCCATTTTTATTATACTTTCTCTAGCTACTCCTAATTTAATGGTTCTGTTTATCGTAACTAGTCTCTTGTTTACGACCCAAATCTCTATGTTTTGAAATCCCTCGGCTTCGGCGATTTTCGCGAGGAGTTCATCGACTGGTACTTTTCTATCTCTATAGAGGCCTTCAGCAACAATAAGATAAACTACTCCTCCCTCTTTAACCACTCGATATAACTCTCTAATCACTAGCCATAAATCATATAGATATGCCTGCGCGCTTTTTGGCATGTCTGAGATATCTATTGGTAGGTTGGTGTAGTTCTTTCTATGTAGTAAGCCGATATAGCTTCTGAGTGGCACGATTCTTTCTTTTCCGAGAAATAGCGCTGTCTCTATTTCATATACCTTAGTGTACTCTATTTTGTTGAGATACGGTGGGGATGTTATGACTATATCTATGCTATCGTCTCCAATCATATCCATTCTTCTCGCGTCTCCTAGAAATAATTTCATTTCTACATTTCTCAGCCTTACTTCCTCTATGTCTCTAAGCATTTTTTTAAGGGTTCTTATATAAAACCTCCGGAATGGAGGGGTTGGTTTTTTCCTGAATTTGATTATTGCTCCGTCTTTATATGCATAAGTTACTTTTGATGCTGCATTTATTAATCCCATCATCAGGAAGTCTCTGGCCTGATCATCGTCTACCTCTTTTATTATTTTTTTGAAGAAAACTATATCTTTTAAGTTGTGTGGGTTGAAGGCTTTCTTTACTATTGGAGGTAATTGCTTTATGTCTACTGGTCTATATTTTTTATTTGATATCCATTTAATCCATTTTTTTATTTCCCCGGCGTTGTAAATGTGGGTCTTTGCTTTAGCTATAAAATAGAAGAATGGATTTACCTCTATCCCGATCGATCTAAATCCTAGTTCTCTGCATGTTAGGGGGGTGGTTCCAACCCCCATGAAGGGATCTAATACTGTTATATCTTTATTTGTTCTTGATATCAAATATTCTATTAGGTCTCTTGAGAAGCCTTCTTTGAAATAGAACCAGTTATGTATTGGCCTTTTTTTATTTGGTGTGAATGTTACCAATTCACCTAAATCCAGTCTCTCTTTAAATATTATGCTTGATTCGTTGGGCATGATCGGCTTACCGTTTGTTGAATTACATCCTATTCAACTATATCGTCTAGTTTTATACCTATTGCTCCTTTTTTAATCATTTCATCTATTGCTTTTTCACTATCTCCTTTATTTACATCTACTCCTTTTATTGCGTCGAGTAAAAGTATCGTTTCATAACCTAGTTCTAGTGCGTCTAGTACTGTATTCTTTACACAGTAATCGGTGGCGAGTCCGCCTATAAATAGTCTTTTTATTCCTTTACTTTTTAATATGTCATCTAATTCGGTCCCTTGGAATCCGGAATATGCTTCCTTATTTGGATCTGTCGCTTTACTAATGATTATTGTGTCTTTTGGTAATTTTAGGTTGGGGTGGAATTCGGCTCCCCAACTATTTTGTATGCAGTGTGGGGGCCATATACCCCCATACTCCTTAAAGCTTATATGATTAGGTGGATGCCAGTCTCTTGTTGCAAATATGGGTCTACCTTGTTGCCTAAATAATTGTATGTATTGGTTTAGGGGGTCGATAACTTTATCTCCATCTGGTACCGGTAGAGCTCCCCCTGGTATGAAGTCGTTTTGGACATCAACTATTACTAAGGCACTTTTATTAGTTATGTATATCTTCATAATATTAACACCCAATATGAATTATTCTAAATATATTTTAGGGGTAGGATACTATTCAATATATGTATTTAGTATCTTCATGAATTGATTTAATTTTTCTACTGGTATCCTCGCACCTGCTGCGTGTGGATGACCCCCGCCCGAACCCCCTAGTTTAGGTGTTATTATTCTAAGTAGTTTATTTAAATCGATATTTTTAATATTTGTTCTTAGGCTCATTATTGCTATATCTTTTCTCTCTTCAATCGCTATACCAACTCTTCCTCCACCTAATATCATGGCGTATCTTGCCGCACGGCCTAGGCTACCTGATATGTTGATTACATAACTAATCTTACCTAAATTGTTTACTTTTAACTTTACATCTTCTCTTAATTCATCCTCTTTTGAGGCCATTTCTAAGGCTTTTCTCCAAATCCATTCGTGGTTGCTGGGCAACTCATTTCTAGATAATATCTCGACTATCTTTCTTTTATACTCATACTGTCTCCTACTCCCTTCTAGTGAATGGGTAAGTATTCCGCCTTCCATATAGATAAGTCTCTTATCCCATCTCCCGTACATTTTTTTCATGAATGGAGTCTCATCGCTATAGTCTCCTATGCCTCCATAGAGAGCTACTCTACTCATCCATTCATCAAGTTTATCCATTAGATTTTTATAGGTTAGTTCGCTTGCACTTACCCCCTCTTTCCAAATAAATTTGAAGCGTACTTCTATGTTATTGAACTCAAGTGGCAGTGGATGGTGGTCTATGTAGGTAATGTCTATTTTTTCTATGTAGCTGTTTAATTTCTCGACTAGGTCTTTCCAACTCATTTCATTCAATGCTATGTCAAGTATTATTAATTTATCTGGTTGAGTTTCGTTTATACATAATTCTAGGTCTTCATTTATTCCATGTGGATGGGTAAAGAACACTCTTGCTTTTCGATATACTGATTTATATAATGATGCTGAGCACACACCGTCACAATCTCCATGTGTCAATATTAGTGTCTCCATTTTTATTCACTTCAAATGAATGATTCTATGTATTTAGAACTATATTATTAGTATAGTCTTTATATTTTCTGTTAGTGATTTAATTGTCAATGGAGTTCGAGCTGGAATTTTTTGGTGTATTGGTTCGTGGGGATGATGATGTCTATAAACCATCTGAGGATTCTCTATTGCTTCTTGATTGGATTATATCATATAGTAATCCTAGTTTGGATATAGATTTGGATATTGGTGCTGGATCTGGTCTAATTGGGATCGGTAATGCCAAGTTTTTCAATAGGTATACTTTGTTAGTAGATATTTCATATAAGTCATTGCAGTATTGCTGGAGGAATGCCGGGCTTAATGAGGTGGACCCTTATATTGATACTATTTTGTATGGGGATGGTGTGGATTTCTTGAGGGAGGGTTTGGAGCCATATGTTATGTGTAACCCACCTTACCTACCTGTTTATGGCGAGGTTAGTTGGTGGTCTGGGGGGACTACTGGACTAGACCTTATAATTAGATTATTGGATGAATTGGTTGGGAGAAATAGATTTAAGCTATTGTTTGTTTATTCCTCTTACACGGATCTCGTGAAATTGAGAGAATTGGTGGATTATTCGGAAGGCCTTTGGTTTGATTGGATTGATTATATTGAGTTCGGTATGGAGAGAATTTATCTCGGGTTTGTATGTAAGGGATGAGTTAATTCTTTATTTATAACTATGTGCATCTGTAACTTAATTGATATATTGTTTAAAAACTATTGGCTTTTGAGTGGTAATCGATGAAGGTGTTTGCTAAGGCGCCTTGTTCATCAGCTAATTTCGGCCCTGGTTTTGATGTTTATGCAATCGCACTTGACGCATATTATGATGTTGTTTCTTTAGAGGGTGGGGTAGGCAATCTGTATATTACTGGTCCCTACTCTAGTGACATAGTGTATACTCAGGCTTTTAAAATCTTTGATTATTTGCATGATAGGTTTGTAGAGTATTTTGGTGTAGAAAGAGAGGAGCTTGATATTAATTTATATAAGGGAGTTCCTGTTGGCCTTGGCTTGGGTAGCAGCGCCTCAAGTTTCGCTGCACTGATTAAAGCTCTAGACAAATATTATGGTGTGGCTTCGCGTGATTCCGATCTTGTTTATTTAGCTTCATTGGGGGAGGAGTATGTAGCGGGAAGTAGGCATATAGATAATGTTTCTGCCAGTTTGCTCGGAGGTTTTGTTATATCTAGTTTAGATATTGATTCTTTAGTTATTTATCCCCCAGAATGGTTGAATATAGTGTTAGTGATTCCAAATAAAGCCTTCGGTTATGGTGATGGGAAGACTAGGTTTTCACGGGGTTTATTGAAAGATTGTTATGATTTAGGTGATTGTGTTTTCAATATTAGGAGGGCTTCATATTTAATTGTAGGTCTATTGAATAGTGATAAGAAACTGATTAGATATGGATTATCTGATGTGATTGCTGAGCCGTATAGATGGAGCATAGTTCCATTTGAGAGAGAGGTGTTTGACAGAATTAATGATCTCGATGGCGTACTCGGGCATTATATTAGTGGAGCCGGTCCATCTATTGCTATAGTGATTGATTCTGATGACCCAGATGTGTTTAGCGGCATTAGAGAGATTGTTGACCAATATAGCCTTGAATGTGAGTTGGTTAAGACTAGTGTAAGTGGGGGTGCCGATGTTTGGGTGGAGTAAAGAATTATTTCTTGAGATGTATCTTATGTGGGGCTGAATATGATCCAGCCCCCATGTATGTATGTGATGATTGTGGAGGGCTTTTGGAGGTTGTGATGGATCTTCCTTCCAGTAAGTTTTTTAGTAGAATTGTTGATAGGCCTTGGTATATGTGGCGATATAGGGAGTTGCTTCCTCTAGGCAGTGGATCTAGGATTGTTAGCCTTTGGGAGGGAGGCACCCGATTATTTAACCTCTCTGTGGAGGATGGATTAAGTCTCTATATAAAATTAGAGGGGGATAATCCAACCGGATCGTTCAAGGATAGGGGAATGTCACTGGGTGTTTCCAAGGCACTTGAGTATGGTTTTAGTAAGGTGGCTTGTGCATCTACAGGAAATACTAGTGCATCGATGGCTGCTTATGCGGCTAGAGCGGGTCTCGAAGCATTAGTTTTTCTTCCACGGGGGAAAGTTGCCAGAGGGAAGCTGTTTCAAGCTGTCGCTCATGGCGCGAGGATTGTTGAGGTGGATGGATCCTTTGATGACGCATTTAAAATGGTTAGGAGACATGTGAGTGAGTCCAGTGATCTCTATTTATTAAATAGTATTAATCCATATAGACTTGAGGGGCAAAAAACAATTGCATATGAAATATATGAGGCGTTGAGTAATGCCCCTGATTATGTAATAGTTCCAGTGGGTAATGCCGGAAATATTTATGCTATTTGGAAGGGGTTTTTTGAGTTGGTTGAGATGGGTGTTATAGATGATGTTCCAAGGATGATCGGTGTTCAAGCTAGTGGTGCGGCTCCAATGGTCCATTTTTTTAGAAATGGTACTTATAGGCCTGTTGAGGCGCCGGAGACTTTAGCTACTGCTATTCGGATCGGGAATCCGGTAAATAGGGATAAAGCTATGAAGGCAGTTAAGTTTTCTGGGGGTTGGTTTTCTTCTGTGTCTGATAGAGATATCTTATCTGCTCAATTGGATATTGCTAGGAGGTATGGTTTATTAGTTGAACCTGCTTCTGCCGCTCCATATGCTTATTTTAGGAGTAATATTGATTTGTTTAAGGGTAGCGTGGTTCTTATTTCGACTGGACATGGTTTGAAGGATCCTGATATATTGAAGTATTGGAGTGAGTATGGTCTTATTTAATTTTTCTCTATTAATTTCTCGTGGATGGCTTTTATCGCGGTTTCGCCATCGACTGCTTTTACCACGAATGATATATTTATTTCTGATGAGCCTTGGGCAATCATTATTATATTTATTCCTTTCTCTGCTACGCATGTAAATATTTTTGCTGCTATGCCTGGTGTACCCCTCATTCCCTCCCCTATCACTGATATTGCGGCTATGTCACACATATAGTCTATTTCGTTTGTTATACCTATTTCTTTCATTACTTTTTCTAGGGTGGTTAGACTTTTTTTCAAATCTTTTTTCTTTATTAGTAGGGAGATGTTTGCTTCGCTTACGTTTTGTGATATCATGAGGATATTTATTTTTTCTTTACCTAAGCTGCTAAAGATCTTCCCAGATATTCCTGGTACTCCGACCATGTTTGTGCTATAGATATTTATCATGCATATATCTTTTATTAATGTTATTGATTTTATGATTTCTCCGGTTTTATTGCTGTATTTAGTTACTATGGTTCCTTCTTCATCGGGATTATTAAATCCCTTTATTCTAAGAGGTATGTTTCCTCTCATTAATGGTATTATTGCCCTGGGATGAATAATCTTTGCTCCTAGGGCTGATAGTTCCGCCGCCTCTAAATACGATAATTGTGGAATCTTAATTGGTTTATTTACTATATTTGGGTCGGCTGAAAATATTCCTGGGACGTCTTTCCAAAACCAGACTTCATCAGCATCTATAGAGTAGCCTATTAATGTAGCTGTTAGGTCTGAACCACCTCTTCCTAGGGTTGTAATGTTCCCATATTTATCTACGCCTATGAACCCAGTTATGATTGGTGTAAGCCCCTTATTTAGTAATGGTAATAGCCGTATTCTACATAGTTCTTTGGTTATATCCATATTAGGGGTCGCATCTCCATAATTACTATCTGTTATTATGCCTGCGTCTCCTCCTTCTAAATAGATTGCCTCGATTCCTTGGAGTGATACTACGTGTGCCATTATTTTGGTGGCTAATCTCTCTCCGAAGCTTAGTATATAGTCTTGGGCTTTTGGAGTGGCTTCTCCTAGGTAATATATTGAATAGATTATGTTGCCTAGTTCATTCAACATATTTTCTATTTCATCCAAAATTTTTCCTTTTTCCGGGAGGTTTTCTAGGTACTCTATATGCAGTTTCTTTATGTAAGTTAGTTCATTATCCATTCTTTCCTTTTTTCTGTTCGAGGCATATCTTATTAGTTTAAGTAACCTATCTGTAACTCCTTTAATTGCCGATTGGACTACTATAATTTCATTAGATTCTATATATTTCTTTAATAGATTTGCTCTTAGATACATGTCTCTAGGTGTGGCTATTGAGGCTCCGCCGAATTTCATGACTATCTTCATTTTGGACACTTTTGGTGTTAATAAAAAATATTTTATTTGGTTGATGGGGTACATATCCTTTTTCTTTAAATCTCTTGGATTAATGTTTATAATTTCGTTAGCATGATTAATACATTATTTTTATGCTTATCGTGTAATGGAGGTGTTCTGACATCATTAATGTAGCTTTGATGGGTGCGACTGGCCTAGTTGGACAAGTGTTTGTTAAGTTGCTAGATAATCATCCCTATTTCAGGCTTAAGGTGGTCACTGGAGGAAAGTCCGCCGGCCATTTATACGGTAAATATGTTGAATGGCGTATATGGGGTGATATGCCCCAATATGTGAGGGATATGGAGATTAGGGAGACGAGTGTGGATGCTGTTAAGGATGTTGATTTGATATTTTCTGCTTTGCCGTCGAGTGTTGCGAGGGTTATTGAGCCTAAGTTACTTGATAAGGGTTTGGCTGTTATTAGTAATTCATCGGCTATGCGTATGGAGCCTCATGTTCCATTAGTTGTTCCTGAAGTTAATCCAATGCATTTGTCGATTATCATTGATAAGTTGGGAGATGGGTTTATTGTCGCTAATCCTAATTGTAGTACTATAATTTTATCTTTGTTCCTTAAACCTATATATGATGCTTTTGGTATAGAATTTGTACATGTTGTTACTATGCAGAGTCTGAGTGGCGCTGGTTATCCAGGCAATTCTGCTATCGACATGGTTGATAATTTGATTCCATATATTGAAGGGGAGGAGGCGAAGCTTCGTCGGGAGACGAAGAAGATTTTTGGAGTACTTGATAATAATGTGTATAAGCCTGCTGACTTCGATGTATATGCTCAGGCTAATAGGGTTAATGTTAGGTTCGGTCATACTGAGAGTGTTTTGGTGAAGTTGAGTAATGAGACTTCTCTGGATGAGGTTATAGGCATTTTATCTAGATTCAGAGGAGCACCCCAGGATATGAATCTGCCTACTGCACCGGATGCTCCAATCTATCTTGTTGATGGGGCTAGGCCCCAGCCTCGATTTGATGCATTTAGAGAAGGAGGTATGGCTATTAGTGTAGGTAGATTATCTCTCTATGATGGGAGGTATCTATCTGCTGTTATTCATGGTAATAATTTGGTTAGGGGGGCCGCAGGTGGCACGATATTAATAGGTGAGTATTTGGTTAAATACATGGAAAGGGTTTAATTTCATGGTATATTCAAGTAAATATTTTAATTGATTTTATAATTCATGTTGATTAAATATTTCCAAGTTGATAGTGGGGTGATGGGATGAGTAAGAAGGTTGTATTGATACCTGGCGATGGTATTGGGCCTGAGGTTACATCACTTACCGTAAAATTATTTGAGGCTGCCGATGTTCCTATTGAGTGGGTAAAGGTTGAGCTTGGTGAGCCTGCTATTAAGAAGTTTGGAGACCCTTTTCCACAGGATGCTTTGGAGACGATTAAAAAGTATCCTGTCGTGTTTAAAGGTCCTTTGACGACCCCAGTGGGTGGGGGTTATAGAAGTCTCAATGTTAGGCTAAGGATGGAGCTGGATACTTATGCTGTTGTTAGGCCTGCTAAATCTCTACCGGTAGATTGGCTTTATGCTGATGTACCTAGATACAGGAATGTCGATTTAGTGATTGTTAGGGAGGCTACTGAGGGATTATATAGTGGTGTGGAGCATTACGTAGGTAAGGACCGGTGTGCGGCGGAGACGATTAATGTTATTACTAGGAAGGGGAGTGAGAGAGTCATTAGGTTCGCTTTTGAATACGCTAGAAAGAATAATAGGAGATTAGTTACTGCGGTTCATAAAGCTAATATTATGAAGACGACTGGCGGATTGTTCCTTGATGTTTTCTATGAGATTGCTAAGGAATATCCTGATATAGAGTCCAATGATCGTATAGTAGATAATATGGCTATGCAATTGGTTCTCAAGCCACATGAATATGATGTTATAGTTACCACTAATTTGATGGGTGATATATTGAGTGACTTGGCTTCTGGACTGATTGGGGGATTGGGTATAGCTCCTAGCAGTAATATTGGTGATAAGTATGCTATCTTTGAACCTGTTCACGGCTCGGCACCTAAATATACGGGTCAATGGAAGGTTAATCCTACAGCACAAATGTTGACTGGAACATTTATGTTGAGGTATCTAGGTATGGATGAGAAGGCTGAGCTGATTGAGAGGGCTATTTTCAAGACACTGAATGAGAGGAAGAAGCTTACATATGATATGGCTAGGACTTTACGTAATGCTGGGATAGCTGATATAGAGCCAGTGAGTAATAAGGAGTTTACGGAGGAGGTTATACGGAATCTTAAGGAGATTCAGTGACTCAAGTATATGGTGGCAATATATTCCATAATTATTTATTTAGGTGATTATCTAAATTATATGGTCTTGACCGAGTTTTAGAGGGTGGTCCGCCTTTGTGGATGAAGAGTTTGATGCTAAGGTAACTCCTTGGGAAGTAGAGGGGATTATTGATTACGATAGACTGATATATGAGTTTGGTGTTAAAAAGATTTCGAAGAGGGAGATTGAGCTAACTAGAGAGGTTGTTGGTGAGGTTCATCCATTAATCAGTAGAGGAGTATTCTATGCCCACAGAGACTATGATGTTTTTCTGCGTAAGTATAGGGAGGGTATATCGACGGCTCTCTATACTGGTAGGGGACCTTCTGGGAATGTGCATTTAGGCCATATTCTACCATGGATATTTACTAAATGGTTGCAGGATAAACTTGGTATTGATTTGTTTTTTGAATTTACTGATGATGAGAAATTCCTCTATCATCGTGACTTTACTCTGGATGATGTCAGGAGTTTAACTAGGGAGAATATTATAGACTTGATTTCTTTGGGTTTCGATCCAGGGAAAACCCATATAATTGTTGATATAGATGATATAGGTTATTTGTATGAGTTGGCTGTAAGAATCGCCAAAAAGATTACTTTCTCAACGATTAGAGCTGTGATGGGATTTAATTCATCGACTAATATTGGTATGATATTTTACCCGACTTTACAGATAGCCGTATGTTTCCTGCCTACAGAGCTATATGGAAAAGAGACCTATGTATTGATACCTGCAGCGATTGATCAGGATCCTTATTGGAGGCTGGCTAGGGATATAGCTACGAGTCTAGGGTATCCGAAGCCGACGCAGATTCATGCAAAATTCCTTCCTGGCTTGGGTATAGGCGGTAAAATGTCTTCTTCTCAGCCTGAGACCGCTATCTTTCTAATTGACCCGCCTGAGTTGGCTAGGGAGAAAGTTATGAATTCATTTACAGGTGGTCAGCCGACGGCTGAGCTTCAGAGGAAGCTTGGGGGAAATCCAGACATTTGTCCGGTGTATAAGTATTATGAAATGATGTTTGAGGATCGGGATGATAAACTCAGGGAGCGTTATTTAAATTGTAAAGGTGGGAGTTTACTGTGTGGTCCTTGTAAGTCAGAGTTGGCTGATAGGGTGGCTAAGTTTTTGGTTAAGCATCAAGAAATTAGGGATTCGGCGAAGGATAGGATAGATGAGTTTCTAATCAGGAATAAATTCTAGGTTTGATGGTGTGGAGTCTTTTACTATTTTATTTTTTCCATTTAGTGCTGTTTCTTTGTATAACCTTGTATGCATTTCTCCAGGCGATGTTTTCTATATCGGTGTTTGTGAATCCCATTTCTAAAAGTATTCCCCATAATTTATTTAGTGAGTATATTCTTTTAGCGTCCCTAGGAGTCTTTATTCCGAAGTAATCGGTTCCAATAGATATTATTTCGCTTCCATATACCTCATTGACGGCTTTTATGTGTCTCGCCAGTGTCTCGATGGTTCCCCCCTTACCTAAGGTACTTTTTATTAGGGTGAATCCTATTACTCCCTTATTTTTGTATAGGTTTTCTAGGACTTCATCATCGACGTTCCTTGGATGGTCAACGATTTTTTTGTAGTTTGCGTGGCTTATTATTATGGGATATTTCGATATGGATAATATGTCTAATGTAGTATTTTTACTTGCGTGTGCGGCATCTATTATAACTCCCTTTTCGTTTAATATATTTATGAGCTCTTCTCCCCATCCAGTTAATCCATAGTCCTTTTTTGATACGCATGATGCAGCATATTTGGTGTCATAGTTCCATGTTAGGCCTATTGCTCTAACACCTAACTTATAAAATATATCTACATTTGAGGGGTTATCTAATGCCTCCGTTCCCTCCATACTAATTAGGAAACCTATCTTATTTTTATCCAATATTGTTTCAAGTGAATTCTTAGTCTCGATTAACTCGATTTCATCATTATTCTCCTTTAATTGATGTAAAGTATTAATTAGTTCGATTGCTTTATGGAACGGGTTGGATGGTAGGGGGGTAATGTTCTCTTCACTTGTTTTATACATCTTTTGCATTCTCCTAGATATTTTGGGTGAGTATAGGTTCGATAGTGGGAATACTGCGGTAAATACGATTTTTATTCTTGCTTT
>WAJV01000092.1 GCA_015523725.1 Candidatus Geothermarchaeota archaeon | reverse complement strand
TGATGATGACCTAGAGTCGTATTCCTAAGTAATCTCTTTAATAATCTCTTTATAGTGATTTATTTGTTTTTCTTAGTCATTTATTTTATTTTTAAGGTCGGCTATCCTCGTGTTATATTCTGTAGTTATTGTTTGGTTTACTCTATAAAGGTTAGCGATTAACAACAATAGGGAAATAATCACCAGAAAATATATAACTTTTTTTAGGCTCATTCCGCCCCCAATTTATAATATTATTATTCTATTCATATGTATAATTCTTGTTTAACTGCTTTTGATTGCATGAACTCCCTACTTGTCAAAGGCTTCATGTATCTAGACATTAATTTAGGCTTCCTATCATAAGTAATGCTAATCTCCTCATAATTAGATAGTTCATTATTGAACTTAGATAATCAGGTACTTCAGAGACACTTAGTTAATTGGGTTATATACTCTAATCTAGTAAATGGTGCACTATAAAGTATGAACTCTGAAGATGAAATTTTAGTAAATTTAATTATTTGTAAATAGGTGGTACATAGATCTTCAGAAGCATTGGTTTAAAGATTTTTGTTTAGGTATTTTTCTTCTTTATATCTTAGGTTTATTTATTTTTATTCCCTCCACCACCTCTATATACGTATCTTTTATGAAGCGTCTAAACCAATTATCATATTCGTAGGGTGTAACTATGTGGAGCTCTAAAAAATCCCTGCCTCCAACCTCCTTATAGATCTTAATTCTAAGCCTGGCTCTCCACATTGGGTCGCTGGCCTTTTCACTTATTATTAATATATCTATATCGCTGTCCGGCCTAAAATTACCTTCCACAATACTCCCAAACAAGAGGGTCTTCGCCTCATCATCCTCTTCCCTAGATAATTCCCTTATCTTAATGAGTATATCCTCCAGATTACGCAATATTCGTCTTCTCTCGTTCATCCTGCTAATTAAATAATCTATATATTCAACCAAGAGTCTTCACCACCCCCAAAGATTTTTTTGGAGGGGGCATATCTACAAAACTAGATATCCCATGCTTTATATCTTTTTGTCATATGTAGCTATATTAAGTTCATATTTATTACATAAGCTTCTTTTACATGTAGCTATAATTAATTCCTTATGAGAAAAATATTTTGGTAATTTCTTATGGGAATTCATTTCTTACTATAGATGCATTTCTTGAATAATTGATATATAATTTTGTATACTATCTTATTTAATATTTCTAGGGTGTGGATGGAATGGATTCAATGGACCTCATACTATTTATTCTGGGTATATTCTGTATATCTACTGGGGTTAATGCACCGAATCTACTCGTTGGTTATGGCCTAGTAATATTCTACATATTATTAATCATTGCTTATATGCCTAGTTATAGGGGTGTCCTAATATTCTTCTTGGCTCACCTAGTCTCAGCGGGGCTAATGATATATACTGATGCAGCATTCACACAAGTAATTATATTGTCACTATTTGTGAGGACACTATTATTAGCCATTATTATCTATTATTATAGGCATGGATACCTAGATAACTTAGCTTCTAGACTATTGCTAGTCGTCGTGTTAGAGGTGGCTATCGCATATACCATTGCCCTCCTATATTATGCTCATGACGCCATAGAGGTGGGTCTAGACATATATTCAGCCCTATATATCCCATTCATCTACCTATCATATAGATACTATCATAGAGGCGATAAATTATCGGCATCCACATTGGTGGCCCTAGCCCTAATTTACTATGCCTCGGCATCCTACTTCCCCGCCATCCCACTACTCCTAATCGTCTTAGCGGGCTACATCATATACCTAGGTAGGTGGATAAACATTAGGTATACACCGATAGGCCTAGGAGCAGCAATAATATTGGCTTCAATAATTTCTCAGCCGGCCCTATACTATAATCTATTAATCATTACCTACCCATTCCAACCCAACTCACTAAGTGGGAAGCAATGGATACAAGTGTCTGGAGACGAAGAATGCCTCAATGGAAACATTTTCCAGTATACCTATGATCCTCAGCGCCTAAGAATACTCAATAAATGTGTATCAATAGTCGGAACTGTGGCCAGCCATCCAGTCATAAATGATGATGGAGACATAACCTTCGAGCTTGAGCCGGATCCCCAATACCATTACATGTTATCAATAGGTTCATACATACTTAGAAGGGGAAGGATACATGTAGAGATAGTTCCCCATGACCAGGGGAATGTATATATTCCGGAGAAAGGTGAGAGGGTTAGGGTTGTCGGTGCATGGGTAGTCGACACAGACCACGGCTCCTACACTGAGATCCATCCAACATGGCTGATTGAGGTATTGAGCTAATATAATATCCTTATTCAGTCTTTTTTATGGGGCATCTTCCAATCCAATCCAACGGTTACTACACTGAGTTTAGCTATCGGCGGCGTATTCCTCTTATGCTCAAACCTATATATCCGCTCAATAACACTATTTATCAATTCCCTCGGTATCCCCGTCTCACCATGTATTTGCTCTGCATCCATTTTCTGGTTTAGGTAGAGGAACAAGATGGTGTCTATAATTTCATATGTTGTTCCAAGCTCATTCTCAGCGGTCTGGTCCCTCCATAGTCTAGGGCTACTGGGCTTATTAACAATCTTGTCCGGCAGACCAAGTATCCTACCTAACTCCCTAACCTGAGTCTTATATAGGTCTCCAATGGGTAGTAGGTCGACTCCACCATCCCCATATTTGGTGAAGTATCCAAGGTATATCTCGCTTTTATCCCCCGTTCCACAAACCAATAAATTATTTGTATTCGCGTAGTAGTATAGTATCGTCATCCTAACCCTGGCCCTTACATTACCTAGGCTGACCCTATCATCTGGATCATAAAAGGGCATATTTTCTACATAGGCATCGACAATCCTATCTATATCTACCCTAGTAGGCTCAACCCCATACTTCCTGGCAAGTGAAACCGCGTCATCCACATCTTCCATGGGGGTGACCCTAGTGTCTGGCAACACCAATGCATGAACATTATCTCTACCGAGGGCCTCTAAAGCCAGGGCGAAGGTAACTGATGAGTCTATACCACCACTTAAACCAATGACGACGCCCTTAGCCCCAGCCTCTCCAACCTTATCCCTAATAAATCTAATTATCCTGTCCCGGGCATAGTCGTAGTTGATTGGGGGCTTAATTATCTTCATGGCAAATATAATTCAAACAAAGAATATATAACTATTAAAGCATCGCCTAACACAATTTCCCCGAATTTTTCACAAATATTTTCTTATATGAATATTCTATATATAGAGGTCTCTCTGTCTAATCCTACTGTATTGTTTGGACCTGGGTTTATGGATATGTGTATTGAAGCCTTATTATACATTATTTAGATAAATTATGTATATATTCATCCATACATTGTCATGGATGTATATAGGAGATTTGGGTGCTTAATATGTTTAGGGTTGGTCTAGCACAACTAAGACCGTATGTCGGTAATCCTATGAAGAATCTCAATAAAATGGAGGCGACTCTAAAGAAATTCTCGAATGATGATGTTAAGTTGGCGATATTCCCGGAGCTATATATACATGGATATATGAGTAGGGACCTCCTCTATAGACAGGCTGAATCACTTGATGGAGACTTGATTAAGAGGATACTCGATATGTCAAATGAATATAGTATATATGTTATTACCGGATTCGCTGAGTATGACCCAAAATACGATGTATTATATAACTCAGCTGTTTTCGTGGCTCCAAATGGTGATATCAAGACTTATAGGAAGATGCATCTACCGGACTTCAGTGTATTCGATGAATGGAGATACTTTAGGAGGTGGGATGGAGGCATAGAGACTTGGAGGGTCGATGGTATAGATATAGGAACCATGATATGCTACGACGTATTCTTCCCAGAAGTAGCTAGGGCATATACATATAGGGGGGCTAAGGTATTGGTAGCGATATCGGCGACCCCAGACTTCTCACAACCCCTATTCCACATATTAGTTAGGGCTAGGGCGATTGAGAACACCACCTACTTCATATGGGTTAATATGGTTGGAACCTATGAAGGCCTAGGGTTCGCCGGTGCATCTAGGGTAGTTGAGCCACTTGGAAAAGTCTTGATGGACCTGCCCCACATGGATGAGGCCACAGCCGTGGCTGAGCTGGATCCATATAAAGTCAGTGTGGCTAGGTGGAAGAGGCCGATACTTAAGGATATACATATGGCCGACCTAGATATAATGATAGATAGTTACCGTATTAATCAGAGTGGGAATTATGAATAATGAGTCTCTAGATGGTATGTGATAATTTTAGTCGACCGAAATCCTTATTATAATATACTATTGATTCATTTGTTTATGCCATGGATAAAAGTAATCGAGTATGATGAATCTGAGGGTAGACTTAGGGAGATCTATGACAAGATAATTTCTGAGAGGGGGAAGCTATCTAATATTATGAAGATACATAGCTTAATACCGGAGTCGATGGAGAAGCATCTCGACCTATACATAAGCATAATGTTCAAGGCAAAGAAACTGCGTAGGTGGGAGGCTGAGATGATTGGGGTATACGTATCCATGTTAAATAAATGCCCCTACTGCATAAATCACCACGCTGAAGCCCTGAAACACTACTGGGGGGAAGAAAGGGTCAAGAAGTTCCTAGATTCGCCCCATGATGCCGTCGATTCAACGAGGGAGAAGGCGATGCTAGAATATGCAGCTAAGTTAACTAGGGAGCCTTGGATGATGGATGAGTCGGATATCGAGGCCTTGAGGGAATCGGGATTAAGTGATGAAGAGATACTGCACCTGAACCTGGTAACCAGCTACTTCAACTTCGTCAATAGAGTTGTACTAGGGTTAGGGGTTGAATATACGGAGGATGAGGTCAGGGGATACAAATACTGATGCTTATCACGATATTTTATAGCTAAATAGTTTAATAATTTTATAATGCGAATCTTTTACCCTTCTTAATTATCTGCTCCTGATTACGTAGCCACCTGCTTTCCCAGATGCTCATACATCTCCTACTACAGAATACCACCGGCTTATTCATGCAGCAGGTTTTGAATTGTATAGCATCACCACCCACGATTCTACCACATATAACACACCTCTTCACACCAACCCTACCCTTTACCTCGAAGGGCACTCCTCCTCACCCCCATCAAATAATCGAAACACTCTATGCATAAACCATGTGATTTAATACATTTCCCACATACAGTTCTCCCACACCTTCTACACCGATAGACCGCAACCCTATAACCACATATCCCACATCTGCTAGTCATTATCTAACCCAGCTCCTCAGCTATCAATTCAGCCACCCTCCTCCCGGATAATAGCATACCGCCGAAAATGGGGCCCATCCTGGGCAAGCCATAAAGCGTTGCGACAGCCATACCAGTAACATATAATCCATCCACAACCTTCCCAGTCTTCTCAACCACCAACCTCTCACCAAGCTCGGCATAGGCTGAACGCTCCCCTTCAGGCATGAAATTCAATTCAGGAATCTTACGCGCAGCAACCGTCAACACCTCAGCATCATGCCCAGTCGCATCGACCACTACCCTAGAATCGATGAATAATGGGTCTACATGTAGACCTGACATTAGGACCGGTGTCCACTGAATAGCTACGCCACTAACCCTCAATGGATCCCTCCTATAAATAATATCGTCTACCGTAACTCCGTGTATTATCTTTGCACCCTTATCCAAGGCACCAGCAGCCAATTTAGCCATTAATTCAGCTGTATCAACCACTAGGAGATCCTCATTTGGAACCTCCTCATACCTTATTCCGAAGTCATTAAGTATGTTTAGGGCGGAGGACTCTATAACTAGTTTATGGAACAACATTCCTCCACCGCCTATCCCACCCCCGAAACTAAGCCTGCGCTCAATCACCAGCGTCTTGTAACCAGACTCACTCAAGTATCTAGATGCAGTTAAACCCGATGGACCCGCCCCAACTATCACCACATCAACATTACTATAATCCACTAATTCCCTCGATGCATATTCAACAATATACCTAGTTATTTTCTGCTCAAGCTCCAAAGCCTATGCACCAAGAAGGCATAAATAGCAATATTTTATAAGTTTTATTAACACTGTTAATATTTATATATATAATATATGATATTTTTATTAATCTCTCCTACTAATACGCCTAAATATACATCCAAGCCTAGGTAGTAATAGGGGTGTCTCACTAGCATATCTAATAAATTCATCGCCAAATTTATTCATCAAATATGGAACCTCATAAATAATATATAGTGTAAGTGCAGCGGCAAGAATCAAAAATGACAATATTAC
>WAJV01000091.1 GCA_015523725.1 Candidatus Geothermarchaeota archaeon | reverse complement strand
TCAGCAATGGTATTAGCTGTACCAGTTGATATTAATTTCCCCGTTTTCCATGATAAATAGAAGCTTTTAGCTCCTTCAGCCTGCACACCTATGACCTTAATTTTACTAGATACTCTCTTAAATACTGATACCGCCCCTATAGCCCCAGACCCTCCGCCAATAGGGTTTATAACTACATCGACTTCTGGTAGGTCCTCGAGATTCTCTAAATGCATAGTCGCTACTCCTGGATATAAGAGTCTCTCATTTATTGGGTGTATATATAACATTCCTTGCTTACTAGCCATTTCCTCAGCATATTCTCTTGCCTCCTCAAAAATTCTGCCGTGAAATATTATATCTGCTCCCAATCTCTTGAGTGCATTTATCTTCAGCTCCGAGATTCCGTATGGCATCACGATCTTGGCTTTGACTCCAAATAGTCTGGATGCATATGCAACCGATTGAGCATGGTTTCCCGTAGATGCTGTTATAACTCCCCTCTCCCTCGCCTCCTCTAATCGATTGTACATATAGTAAATTCCTCCCCTAACCTTAAATGATCTAATAGGCTGTAGATTCTCAAGTTTTATATATGTCTCGAATCCAAGTAGTTCTGATAAGGACTCCGAGTGGATCAAGGGAGTCCTATTTATATATCTACTGATGATTTTTCTCGCATGATATACTTCTCTCAATGTAGGCATTAAGGTATTCAACTAATTCACCATATGAATTTATAGTTAATATATAATCGTTATTGTATTAGGCCCTAATTAAAGTACTCCTCACCCTCTCCCCTTTCACTGCTTTAATTAATCTTCCCCTTATTCGCCCATTAATTATTATAGACTCAATACCTTGGAGTGCTAAGGAATACAGTTTCTCTACCTTCTTCCTCATACCACCAGTAACATCTATCCCATATGATTCAGACACCATGTTGAGAACCACATCTATATTATCTTTAGTAATAAGGGGGATCAGTTTTGCATCCTTATTCATCATTGGGTCTTTATCGAATACACCGTCTACAGCTTCACACATTATTATTTTAATCTTATAATTGTTCTTTAGTTCTAATGCAATGTATCTAAATAATTCCTCTGTCGATATGATTGTACACCCTTTTTTGATATCTAGACCTACGTCGCCATAGATTACAGGAACTATTCTATGTCTCAGTAGATGCTTCAGGGTCTCGAGATACATCTCCCTTATAGTATCATCACTTGTTATAGCGATGCTCGATGCCTGTAAAGGGTATGCCTCGACACGAGAATCAATTAAATATTTCATTACTATCATGTTGAGTCTAGCGGCATCATAATGTACTATTGACATGCCTATTTTACTGTCTTTATGAATGAATCCCTCATTGGTTTTAAATTTTTTTGCCGATGTATGGGGGAAGCTTCCTCCACCATGCCCAAGCAATATTTTATACCCTTCCCTATGTAGTTCTGATAATTCTTTAACTAGTCTTTTCAAAATGTTTTTCTTGACAGTATATGGCTTCCTTTTATCTGTTATTAAGCTACCTCCAAATTTAATCATAAACAATGTGTTATCCCTTATCATGTCCCCACCTTTTATATAGATTATGTTCTATACCGAGTATATCAAATATCTTTCCTATGTTGAATAACTCCATATCCCTAATTGTCTTTGGCTCATGATAATAAGTTAGCAGTGGAAATAATATGTGTACCTTATTCAGTTTACTTAATTTGTATAAGTTTCTGAGATGTATTTGGCTTAGTGGGCTTTCTCTCGGAACAATGACTAGGTCATTATTCATCTTTATCTGTATGTCCGCCGCCCTAAGTATAAGGTTGTCACTAATTCCAGCCGCAAGTTTAGCTACTGTATTCATACTACATGGTAATATAATCATTCCATTAGTTAGGAATGAGCTTGATGCTATCGGTGCATCCATCATATCTTCATCGTAGAACTCTTTGGACATTCTTTTAATTAATTCTATTTCGTTAGGCGCCTCATATTTAAATACTTTGTAAGCGTTTTTAGACATAACTGTATATAATTCTATTCCTAATTCTACCGCTTTTTCGGCAAATATTGTTGATAGATGTACTCCTGAGGCTCCTGTTATGCCTAAAATTATCCTCATTCTATTACCTCCACTGCTTCATTATCTGCATCGACAATAATCTTCATCCCATTATTCACTAAATTGAAGAATTTTTTGGGTAGCTGGTCGACCATCGGTATCTCAGATATTATTGCTCCCACTGCGACGATGGGTTCTGCATAAAGATTTACTATAGCTTTTGGCGCCAGCCCTCTTCTGGCTAGTCTAAGGATTATATAACTACCTACTGTTGAACCCTTTCCATATGGGAATATTAATATTTTATTGCTTATTTTAATCCCTTCTAGTGGATGCCCCTTTTCAATTATAATTCCCGTGGAGGGGTCTACTCCTCCGTAGAAGGAAATGGCTTCATTACTTACAAGTGCTTCTCCCTCCGCATATCCTCCATTTATCTTTCTACATTTAAACTTCATTCTATTCACCAGTTAGTGCGGTCTCTATACATTCCTCTAAGTCAGCGACATATACGGGGATATTATTTACTCCCCTTAGATAGTAGAATGCCTTGGCTGAATTAGTCATTATGGACCTTATCTTCTCACCTATAGGGCTGACGATTATGCAGGTATCAGCATATACTTCGCCACCAGCATTCTCTATCTCGTCTATGAATCCCTGTTGAACAGCCAATTTATAAGTGGATCTAGCTGTCGTAACCACTAGCTTCTTCTTTAATGATTTACCTTTAACTAGGTTCGATATAGTTTTTATTTCGCTAATTGATGCGTGGGGACACCCTATCCACACCATATCGACACTATTGACCACATCCCTTAACCTCTTGAATCCCTTTGAGATGTCTTCTTCATCAATCGATATTTTTTCTTTGGGGGGTTCATACTCCATATACTCTGGTGTTAAACCCTCTATATGAAACATCGGTGTACCCGCATAGGTGGCTAATGAGGCTGCTAAATACTTCATCTTATCAATATCACTATTCTTAATGCCTTTTATATAGGGTATATTATTCCCAATAATATCGGATATAAGATATCCTAACACACCATATTCAGACATTTTGTTCAACCTAGTCTTCAATTTTATTGTATATTTTGGCATTCTCCCCTCATACGTATGTAATCCATATCTAGGTGTCTTCCCTAGTAATGCAGCGGCTAAGGCCGATATGCCACTCTCCCTATTTGTATATGCCCCTATTAATGAATTTACTAGTGTTACTGCAGAGCTCTCGGCCCAGGCAACGTGCTCACCCCTATTAGGTAAGTTATCATTATAATATGGTGTACAACTAAGGCTTGGTTTTATACCCATTGCCTGAAAAGTATTTATTACATCCATCTGCTTCTCTATAAATCTACGATCTATATTCATCCGCTTCCAATTATTTAGATCGAATCCACCCGGGTTTATGGTTGTTGGGACTCTAACCCTACTATTCTTAGCCATCTCTTTCAGGAACTCGACTCCTTCATCCCCAATATTTTTATAGGACACTCCAGATATATGCGCTGAGGATATATCTATTAATCTATCCGCCTCATATATCTTACCTATTGCCACCAATATCTCCATCGCTTTTTTATAACCGTATCCATACTCGCCATCCAATATTTTCTCTTCTTCCCTCGTTAAATACATCTCTCTATACCACCCTTAAGAAATCCCTTATTCTATTCGGATCAGGTATAGTTGCATCGATACCCCACTTAGAAGTCTTCCTCGTTATCTGATCTGCCGATGGATCCAAGGAAGACCCCTTCATATTCTTAAATATGTATACATCCCTATCTGGCTGAACCCTAGTAGCAATCGCCCATTCTACCGACTCCCAATCATATATATCTATATCCTCATCCACCACTATAACCATCTTCAGAGACTTGTGTCCTTTAAATGCAGCATTGATCGCCTTTATGGGGTCATCAGAATCATTTTTCCTAATTTTTATTATACAGTGGAGCCAACTTGATCCCCCTGGAGTGAGGTAAACATCCTTAACATCAACTCCCACCTTCATCAACTCATTCAATATCGATGGAGTTTTCGAGTAGCCCATTAATAATTTATGCTCTTTGTCTGCTGGCAATATATCGTGATAAAAAGCATTTTCTTTATGATATATCTTGGTTATTTTTATTACAGGCTCATCCCTTATGATGTCATATGTTCCTGTTACATCGACGAATGGGCCCTCAGGATGCCTCTCACCAGTAAATTCACCTATTAAAATTATCTCTGATGGAGCTGAGTAAACTCCGTCTAACTCGATAAGCTTTATTGGTTTTAATGCATTGGCTATATCCATTTCACTTACATCGATGGGTGGAGTCATTGCAGATGCGACTAGGACTTCTGGTGTGTTCCCTATGCCTATAGCGATTTTCTTAACTCCCCTAGATATATATGTATGGAGATGCCGGGGCAATATCCTTGCCACGACCTTATTATTACTTATTAATAGCATTCTATGATAAGATGCATTCAATCCATATTCTTCATCGTATGCGAATACTATTCCCGAAGTTATGTATCTTCCCGCCTCCCCTGGGTAATGAATCATTATTGGTAGTTTATTCAAGTCTATATCTAATTCCTTGTAATCATTTTTTGAGCTTATATCGGCTTTCTTTGGGTTTTGATATGCCCATAGTAATTTTCTGCTTAGTTGCTCCGGCTTTACACCTAGGTATTTAGCAACCAGTTCCCTTGAGCCTGCTAGATTCGATATTACTGGGAACATGGATTTGACGCCATTCTCTAAAATTACGTTATTGAATAATATTGGTTTTCCATTTGCTTTCCTAATATATTTCGTAACCTCTTGATTATACGAGACCGGTTTTTCTATAGTTATTAGGTCATCCATTAAGTAACTATATTCTTCTCTCGGCTTAAACATATCACTTATTCCCCTAGCCAAACAAATAATCAAAATATTATATCAATTATGGTCAATATATGTATCCATCTTTATAGAATTCGAAAATTATTTAGAGTTATATATTATATCTTTATGGGGATATTAGATGGATTACTACAAATATATTAGTAATATTTATGGTCTGAACCATTTTGAGGCGGACAAAGCTATTAGAGATATTGTAAAATATTATTTGGGACGCGATTTCGATTTGAATGAGTTGGGTGAGTACGCTGGAACAGTCTTGTATGAGGCCGCAGACTATATTGATAAGATTGCTCGTCCCCACCTATTGACTTGGGGTATCAATGGTGATAGGGTTGATAGGGTTTGGCTATCTCCTATTGAGAGGATGGTCTTGAGGGATCTTATAAAAAGATTCGGGATTCTCAAATATGCATATCGCGGTGGATCTTGGCTGGAGCATTATGCCTCGATTTACTTGGTTTCTGACCCCGGGATAGCATGTATATTGACGGTTACGAATCAAACTGCATATGCAATCTATAAATATGGTGGAGAGGATGTCTCGAAATTTTTTGAGGGGTTGATAGGGGAAGGTGACTTATTATTCGGAGCGACTTGGTTTACTGAGATTCAAGGAGGGAGTGATCTGGGAGCTAATGAGACGAGGGCTTGGATGGAGGGTGGTAAATGGTATCTGGAGGGTGATAAAAAATATTTTGCTAGTAATGCTGGGTTAGCCGATTTGGCGTTAGTGTCTGCGAGGCCTGAGGGTGCAAGGTTGGGTGCAAAGGGTTTGGCATTATATTTGGTGCCTAGGTTAAGGGATGATGGTGAACTTAATTATTTTGTTAGAAGGATAAAGTGGAAGAGTGCAACGGTTAGTGTTCCGACTGGTGAGGTTGAATTTAACCATTCATTGGCATACTTAATTGGTGATGTTGATAAAGGAATATATTATATTATGGAGAACCTAATGCTAGCTAGGTTAGCTAATGCGGTTGGTGCCATAGGCATCACAGGGAAGTCGATTCTTGAATCAAAGGAATATATTAAGAAGAGGAGTGCATTCGGGAAGAGACTTATTGATCATCCACTAATCCAGAGGGATATCTATTTGATGGATCTACTTCACAGAGCAGGGATGATTATTACGTTTAAAGCGATCAAACAATTCGATATTGCTTGGTCCTCGAGGCCTCCATATAACGCTGATTACCATTATGCTAGGCTCTTAACCCACATAGTTAAGAATTATACAGCTGAATATGCGTCTGACATCACTAAGATGGCTATGGAAATACATGGAGGAATAGGGTTCCTGAGTGAGTTCCCGATAGAGAGGTGGCATAGGGAGGCTTTGATCACTCCTATTTGGGAGGGCACGAGTAATATTCATGCATTGGATCTCTTAGAAGTTATGTATAAAAAGAATGCCCATAAGACTTTATTGGAGGATTTTGATGGAATTATTAGGGGGGAGGCTGGATATATCCGAGATGCATATAGGCATATGATTGAGTTGTTCAGTAAAGCAGAGAGACTAGATGAATATAGTGTCCAGATATATGCTAAGGACATGTTGATGGAGCTGGGTGACTCCATATCATCCATATTACTAAGTGTTATGGGGGGAGAAACAGGTTTAGAAGAATATATTGAACTAGGGGAGAGTCTGTATAAATACAGGATAGTGAAACATCCATTCTATAGTGTTTTTAGCAGGAGATTGGTCAAGAGAATTTTAGAATAGTTATTCTAAATTATTTAGAAATCCCTCTAACTTCTCCCTATAACTATTTATTTTATCCATGAGTATGTGTTCGATTAATTTACCGAGTGGGTTCTTCACCCTAGTTTGAATATCAAATGTTACTATGGTAGATGAGTCTTTAGGAAGTAGGTCTATTGATGACTCAACATCTATGAATCTATTCTTAATGCTGTAGACGATCTTTTTATCTATCTCATCTACATTTACATACATTTTGCTCTGGAATCTTCCACTATAAAATGGGGTCTCTATTTTGAACCAAACTACATATTCACCCATATCCTCATCAAATGGATGTATAGCATCTATTTCCGATATATACTGACCCAAGCTATACACGTTATTTATTTTTCTCCATAATTTTTCATAACCGGTGTTTATTGTAAACCTATAACTCATCTTCATTGTTGATGATTCACCCTAATAATATCAAGAATGTTAAATTGCTTTATTTAATCAAGTTAAAATACAATAATGCTTAGGTTAGCTAGGTATTCTCCCCACTCGTTAAGCTAATTAACTTCTTTAGAGCCTCGTCATAATCATTAGAATCTTTTATTACATGTATTATTTTTCCTTTAAGGGATTCAATGGGATAATCCTTGCCCACAATTATTTTAGGTATGTTATCATCGTCTGAGAGTATATGGCTGAATCCCTCAAGGAAAATTATATCTACATGCCTATTTAGATACTTTATAACATCGACTAGGTCGGGATATTCATTTAGACATACATTTATGTAAAGTCTTTTACTAGATACCCCCGAGACTGCCACGGCTCCTCTCCTGAGATATCTCCATGTATCCTTTCCCTCTATATCTACTTCGAAGTCTCCATGATGTATATGTTTGACCACACCGACCTTAAACCCATGGTCTCCTAGACTCTCGATTGCATACTCAATAAACTTTGTTTTTCCACTGTTTTTGAATCCGAAAATTGCTATGACAGGTTTATCCATCTTCACCACCCATTTTAAAGGAGGAATTCCTAGTAAATAATATTACTCTTATAGTGTCACCAACGTTATACTCTTTATCTGGTTCAAATAAAGTTATTCCAGCTCCGGTGGTTAATGGAGTCAATAGAGTGGAGCCACCTAACCTCTTTTTATGAGGATATGCATATAAAACTCCATCTCTATTAACTAGACTCACCGTCCTCACAGTATGTTTTCCAGGTCTTTGGTCAGGTTTCTCCATTAGCTTAGCCTTGACTACTGGTAAGGTATCAATATCATCATAATATACATACTTTATATATGGATAGAAAATGTTATATAGACATGAAACAGCTGAACCTATATGACCCGGTACTAGAAAGACAGGTTTTTCATCGACTAAATATAGTCCGGAAACTTTGCCCGGACTCAATGTAGTGCCATGAAATAGAGGTTTACCTATCGTGCCAATTGCTGGTCCCGTTGAGTCGTTTAATCCTATTGAAGCACCGCCAACTAATAATATCGAATCATAGTATTTAATTGAGTTAATAACCTTCTCCACGATCTCTTCCTTATCATCGCTTAGTATTCCTAGGTAGTGAGCTTCGCCACCCATCTCAGAAATTACATACTTTATGATAAATTTATAATTGTCTGGGTAAACTCCCCCTCTTTCAATTTCTTCCTTCAATTCATCCCCTACTGAGTAAACCCCTATCCTCGGCCTTCTATATACCTTGACTCTATATATACCTATTTCTGTCATAAGCGTCAAGTCTTGACCCTCAATTAGCTTTCCCTTATGTAATATTAATTCTCCTTTCTTAACATCATCTCCCTTATGTACTATATCGCTACCTTTAGGAATGCTTTTCCTTATTATAATATATTCTCCTTCTTTTCTTGCTAATTCACTTCTCACTACTGTGTCAGCACCCATGGGTAATGGTGAGTTGGCTGTAATATAGGCTGCTTCTTTGTTATTAATAGTTACATCAATTTCATCTCCGTCTTTGAAGATATAGGATACAATTTTTAGTTTGATGGGGTTGTTTACATCAGCATTCTTAATATCTTCGAATTTTACCGCGTATCCGTCATAGAATGCGATTTCTTTCCTAGGTAAATCTATTGGGGAATATATATTCTCGAATAATCTTTCATTCAGGCTGTTATCTATGGATAACTCTATATAACTGCTTCTTGGGGTAAAGTTTTGCCGAATAATATCGATATAATCACTATAGTTAATTCCCTTAAGCTTATATTTAGACATTTTTCCACCATAGTGGTTAATATATTTAATTTTAATCGTTTTATCAATAATTAAATGATTTTATAGGTAAGGTATTTACATAGACTATATATTCCCAATACCCCTTTTTCTAACTAAATATGTTAATAAGATGATTATTAATACGATGATTATTAGTATTGGAACTAGGTACGTGTTTATGTTTATTTCTTCGCCAACCGTCCCTGTAGGAGTTGGTGACTTGGTTGTTTGGATTGGGGATGTTTGTGTCGGAGGAGACGTCTCTTCTGATTGTGGGGGTGTAGTTATTATTGGTTTAACAGATATAACTTGGTTGCCTTCGTTATCATTTTCATTCATTTCTATTATATGATCATAGGGGTCGGCTATAACTCGTATATTGTGTTGGCCTTTGCTAGCTTGCCATGTATAGCTTATTGTATAGACGCCGTCATTTGTAGCGACTATTTTTTTAATTAGCGTATTATCTATATACATGTTTATGTCGAATCCTTCTGGATATAACATTGAGATAAATGTATAATTATCGACTTCAACTCTGGCAGATATGGTTATATATTCTCCTTCCCTAGGATTAGTTTTGCTTACATTCATTGATAGAATTTTTGCATTCGGCATTATTTTATTAATTAGAGTGTTTTGATTTGTGGGTGCTCCAGCTAGAATGATTTTGTGGTATGTGTCTATTGTATTGTTTGATATAATGAAGGTTTTTAGTTCAGGCTGTCGGTTATCAATTACTATCGGGAAAATATAATTCTTTACTATATTATCCCTTATAATCGTGGTTGTCTTTGAATTATAAATTGTATATCTTTCTTCATTCTCTTCTGGGTGATAGGCATATGTTCCTATTCCTATTCCCACGATGGGTTTATACCCATTCTTATAATATTTTGGCCAATTAACGGGATCTATTCCCTTTATAAAATTATTTTCAATGGTTAGGTTGCCATAGTTTCCGATCGCGTCTGGAAATGCAGTTGTTATAGCATTTATACAGTCTATAAATCTATTTCTGATTATATATACGTCGCTAGTGCTCTCTAATTCAATGGCTGCTCCAGCTGCCTTACCTATGTTTGATAGTGGAACGCTATATAGATTGGGTTCTTTTATGTATCCGCCTTTTTCTATATAGTTGTTGTCTCCAATGTGGATAAACTTATTGTCTAATATTGTTATTTCTTTTGCACTATATCTTATGTCGAAGGCTATCGCGTATCCATAAATTGGTGCATTTGAGAATGTGTTATTAATAATTCTTATGGATCTGGCTCTCCAACTAATTAGTATGCCACCACGCTGCATTATTGAGAATTCATACCAATCTCTATTTGGGAAAAGGTGTTTAATCTCATTCCAGTATTCATCAGTATACATCCTAGGTATTGTGTAAGTATAATTTGTAAAAATGTTGTTTCGTATTGTTATGTTTTCACAGTCATTTATAAAGGCTGCTTGGATGAAGCTGCGATTTACAACATTTCCTTCTATAAGGCTATTCCTCGCTAATAGATTAAGCCCTATAAAGACTCCCTCGATATAGTTATTTTTTATTATTATTCCCTCCGCCTTAATCCACGGCTCTATCTGTGAGGCCGTTATCCCTATAGGAATATTATATATATGATTCCCTTCGATTGTAACATTCTTTACACCGGGATATAGCCTTATTCCATGCACCTCCCTATCCATCCTTATGGCATTCTCTATCGTATTATTCTTTATTATATAATTATTTCCGAAGAAGGCTATTGCTTCATGGGCCACTCCACTTATACGGTTATTAATTACTTTAACTCCATTACTATAGAACCGTATACTTGTTATATTGATTAACCTATTATTAACGAATGCATCTACTATTCCAGCGACTTCTATACCATGCCCTCTCCTTGAGAGGTCTTTCGTGAATCCGGCTCCGGGATACAAATAATCATCGTTATTTCTCTGGTCCTTCCATCCCATATTTATTAGTGTAGAGTTTTTAATGGTTACGTGCCCCCCCTCCTCGATATATATTGCCAATCGAGTTCCATCTTCAGCTCGTATTACCGAGTTTATAATTGATAGATTTCCTCCATTCTCGACATAAATCTCTATTTTTCGATTAGGCATCGGGTTGAACGTTACGTTACTATTGACTATAAGGAGGGTCCCTCCATTAATGACTGTTATATTTTCTGTAATGAGTGATGAGGTGTTAATTATTTTGTATAGTCTATCTATGGTAATCACTTTTATACTTATGTTGTTTGCCATTAAGGGTGTATTAAACATAGGTATTAAGGTTGGCATTATGAGTAGGAATAATATAGAAATTTTTTTCTCCCGACTCATCATTTTTCATTTGCCCCTATAATATAAGGGTATAGAGTCACTCTACTTATTGATTATATATAGCTTATTAATATAGAGGTCTAATGAATTCAATAACTATATTTATGTTTCTCGAATAGTCAATACTTGATTTTTCCTTAATTATACAGAATTCCATTTTATTATATCATATTGTTACTTGGATTTAAGGGTGGTTTTTGAGATGGATTTTAATTTATCCCAGGAAATGGAGTTATTAGGTAAGGTTGCAAAAGAACTGGCTGAGAGATTTCCCCCTGATTACTGGAGAAGAAAGGATCGGGATCATGAATTTGCAAAGGAGTTTTGGGATGCATTGGGGGAAGCAGGATTCACCGGTGTTATAATTCCTGAGGAATATGGGGGTTCGGGAATGGGGTTGAGTGAATTAGTGCACTCCATATATAACTTGTGTAGATATGGACCGGGTTTAGCCGGGGTCTGGTATCTAATGCTTAGTGAGATTTTCGTTGCCCTTCCCATAACTCGATATGGTACTGTTGAGCAGAAGGAATTGTTTCTGCCTAAGTTGGCTACTGGTGAATATGAAGGTTGTATGGCGTTGACTGAGCCTGAGGCCGGGACTAATACGATGAGGATTAGGACATTGGCTGTTAAGGAGGGTGATGAGTATGTTATTAATGGGGATAAAATCTTTATATCTGGTGTTGATAGAGCAAAGCTTATGGTTTTAGTGGTTAGGACGACTCCATTTGAGAAGGCTGAAAGAAAGACACATGGATTCACACTATTTCTCGTTGAACTTCCAAATAAATCTGTTTCTTATAGGCCGATAGATAAACACGGGATAAATTACTCTAATACTTGTGAGGTTTCAATTAGGGACCTTAGAGTTAGTGAAGATAATGTGTTGGGTCCAGTAGATTATGGTTGGTATGTACTGCTAGATATACTTAATCCTGAGAGGATTGGCTTTGCATTCGGCGCTATTGGTACTGCGGAGTTGGCCATAAGTAGGGCGGTCGAGTATTCTAAGGGGCGAAGGGTCTTTAGGGATCCGATAGGTAGTTATCAAGCACTCCAGCATCCATTGGCGGAAGCATATGCATATTTGAATGGGGCGAAGTTATTGGGCTATAAAGCTGCTTGGCTCTATGATGTTATGCATAAACCCCCTAAAAATGTCAAGGATGGCAAGGCTATTGAGAAGAAGGCTTTCGAGTATAAGGAAGTGGGTGATTATGCTAATATGGCTAAAGCGGTTGCTGTTGAGAGTTCAATTAAAGCAATTTATTGGGCTATGCAGGTTTTTGGGGGGTATGGATATACATTGGATATGGATGTTGAGCGTTGGTGGAGGGAGATTAACTTATTGAGACTCGCACCTGTTACACAGCAGATGGCTTTAAACTATATAGCTTCTAATATTCTTGGCATGCCTAAGAGTTATCGTTGAAGCGTAAAAATTTTATATTAAATTAATATAATTTCTTTTAGTCAATTTTTCATATATTATTTATTATAATGTAAAATAAATTATTTATATTAGGGGTATCTAATGCCGGAGTATATGTGTGGAAACTGTGTTAGATATATTCCTGACCTAAGGAATTCCATTGGAGGATACTGTATTCCGAGACACAGATATACTTATTACTATGATAGGGCCTGTGAGTCATTTATGTATAGGGATTTTAATAATATGTATAGAATCTTGGAGGATAAAGGTATACTTTACTGTTTTGAGTGTAGGGTAGCTATTTATAATAAAATTTCTTTAGACAGTCATATTAATCATCTTGTAGCTGGAGATGTATATGTTAATGAGGAGACCTTGAAGGAATTATGTTGTGCAGATTAAAGAACTAAGCTTTTTATTAGATCTTTTTATCCCTCCTTAAGCCATTAATTTATACTGCATATATTTATAATGCCGAATATTAATTTATTATCTCTACATAAGTATGACTTAGGTGCCATATAATGTCTGAAGAGAGGGATTGGTTTAAAGAGAGTCTGGAGCTGCATAAAAAATATGGTGGCAAATTGGAGGTTCTTCCTAGGGTTCCAATTAGTGGTTTGGAGGCTTTCTCGATTTGGTATACGCCTGGAGTAGCCGAGCCCTCTAGGGCAATATCAAAAGATCCCGACCTGAGTTTTGAACTTACTAATAGATGGAATACAATCGCAGTCGTTAGTGATGGGACTAGGGTATTGGGTCTTGGTAATATCGGGCCTGAGGGTGCCCTACCAGTTATGGAGGGGAAGGCCCTAATATTTAAATTCCTAGGTGGCGTTGATGCATTTCCATTAGTTCATAGAGCAAGATCTATTGAGGCGTTCCTCAATCTACTGGAGATGATCGAACCCTCATTTGGGGGTATAAACTTGGAGGATATTGAGAGCCCAAAATGTTTTACAATACTTGAAGAGGCTCAGAAGAGGCTTGAAATACCTATCTGGCATGATGATCAGCAAGGAACCACTGCGGCTACATTGGCTGGATTGATTAATGCTACCAAGATAGTGGGGAAAGAGTTTAAGAATTGTCGATATGTTTTGTTTGGGGCCGGCGCCTCAAATATACCTTTATACCGTCTCCTTAGGAAGATGGGTGTCGACGCTGGCAATATAGTGATGATAGACTCAAAGGGAGTTTTACATCCGGATAGGAAGGATATAGATAAATTATTTTTATCGCATCCATGGAAATATAGGGTTGCGGTGGAGACACAGGGAGGCGGGCTTAAGGTTACTGACCCTCTGGAGAAGGCTTTTGAGGATGCTGATGTATTAGTGGCTGCAAGTAGACCTGGCCCTGGAATAATTAAGAAGAAATGGGTATCGCTTATGGCTAAGGATGCGATTGTATTTGCAATGGCGAACCCCGTCCCAGAGATCTGGCCCTGGGAGGCCAAGGAGGCAGGTGCGAGAATAGTTGCTACCGGTAGGAGTGATTTTCCCAATCAGGTGAATAATAGCCTCGTCTTCCCAGCTATGTTTAGAGGCTTATTGGATGTTAGGGCGAAGGCGGTTTATGATGAGACCCTCATAGCAGCCTCCAAAGAGTTAGCTAAATATGCAGAGGAGAGAGGCATAAACGAGGATTATATAATACCTACAATGGATGAGTGGGAGTCATATGCTAGGGTTGCCGCCGCAGTAGCTTCTGAAACTGTTTCCCTTGGCTTGGCTAGGAAAACAACAACTTATAATGAAGAGCTAGTTAGGGCTAGGGAGATAATAGGGGGAGCGAGGGAGAGATGGAGGAAGTTATGGGATGCAGGTTTGCTGAAACCGGTTATTAAGTGATGACGTATGTATGAGCCTGGAATCGTTATCAGAGAAGCTAGTAATGAGGATGTTAATAAATTAGTATTACTTGTTAAGCGTTTTTATTTATTCAACGAGGAGTTTAATCCATTCATGGAGCTCAGTGATAACTATGACGAAATTGTAATGGATACTTTGGAGAAGAGGCTGGGGAAGGATAATATTTTCTTAGTCGCGGTTGTTGAGGGTGATGTGGCAGGATATGTTTATGGAGTCATAGAATCGAATCCATTGCTTAGAATGGGGAAGATGGCAGTTATAAAGGAGCTGTATGTCTTACCCATATATAGGAACATGGGTGTAGCATCGAAGTTGCTTGAAGAATTTTCATCTAGGGTTGTTAAGATGGGGGTTCCACTGGTAGGGGCGGAATTCCCTACCTCAAACGACATAGCTAAGAAATTTTATGAAAAGAATGGCTTCAAGGAGTTTAGGTCCATTTACATAAGGGTGTTATAGTATGAATATAATAATTAGACCGATGGATGAAGATGATGTCGAGAATGCCTTGGAATATATAGTGAGATTGAAGTTATTGAATGAGGAGGTTGACCCTAACTTTAAAACAATTGATAATTTGGAGGAGGAGGCCCGAGAATATTTAATAGAGTCGCTAGAAGATGAGAATGTAGCTGTTTATGTATGTGAGGACTTGGATGTAAATCAGATTATTGGCTTAGTTAGGATAGAAATTAGGGATAGAAGATTCTATTATCCTAGGAAAGAGGCGGTGATAACGGATATATATGTAAAAGCGGGTTATAGAGGGAAGAATATTGGACATATACTTATAGATAAGGCTTCGTCATTTGCCAAAGAGAAAGGAGCTGGTTTAATTGTAGTATCTTATCCACTTAATAATACTATAGCAGACAAGTTCTTCACGGAAGGGGGGTTTAAAGACCTGAAAAGAGTGAAATTCTTCTCTCTAATATAACTTTTTATTTAATATACTTAATGATGTATGGTAGTATCTATTTATGGTAATATATTCCTATGCTTCTTTCTTAGCCATCATTGGTTAATAAACATGAACATTTATCAGAGCAGTCTCTTTTTCCACTTCGGACCTTAATTTTCTCCATCTAGCTATATTATATATGCATCCTGGATCTATTTCTAATGGATCGTTGAAGTATGAGTATGCTCTTGCTCTGCACCCACCACAAACATATTTATATGGGCATTTTCCACAGAAACCCTTTAATAATTCTCTATTTCTCAGTTGGTTCAATAACCTGCTTTCCCTCCAAATCCTCGTGAAATCCTTTTCCCTAATATTTCCTACTTTAATCGGCATAAATACACAGGGTGATATATCTCCATTTGGCTGTAGGGCTGCATATATTCTTCCAGCACCACATCCCCCTATAAAATCAGCTAACGCCTCTATTCCTGGATCCCCGCCTACATAGAAGTGTGTAGGTGAGACCTCTTCGCCTCCACTCATCTGTAAACTTACCCTACTGTACTGGGGAGCTGTTGTTAAAACCTCTACGTTATATTTACTGTTTAGCCTAAATAATTCCCTTATAAATTTTTCTCTCTCTATGGGATCCAAGTCAAGGTTGATTATATTCTTTCCCCTCCCCACTGGTATAAAATTGAAAAATATTATTTTGTCTACCCCTAATTCATCAGCCAATCTAACCATATCCTCTACATAGTCAATATTGTATTTAGATATCGTTGTAGCAATAGCTGTCGTGAATCCAAGCTCTACAGCATTCTCTATGCCCTTTACTGTCTTCCTCCACGCTCCCTCTACCCCCCTAAATCTATCGTGCTCTTCTGGTATAGGGGAGTCGAGGCTTATCTC
>WAJV01000090.1 GCA_015523725.1 Candidatus Geothermarchaeota archaeon | reverse complement strand
CTTAGTATGTTGTTATAGACTCGTGTTCTATAACTATATATCTCAATTACAAATTGGTCTAATTTTAGATATAACTTATTGTCACGTTTTAGGAGTAGAAATCTTATTTTACCTTGTCTATAGAAGTTTTCGATCGTCTCTATAACCTTTTCTAAGTTGTATTTTTCTATGTTTGTTATTGTTGCTTTGGTTTTGCCTTGGTATTTTGTGGGTAGGTTTAGTTTTTGTTTCTTTAGTTTTTTGATGTGTATGTAGGTGGTGTAGGTCTCTCCGTTTAGTTTTATGGTTAGTTTGTAGATGCCGGGTTCTTTTATTCCTAGTTTTTCTATGATGCTTTTCTTTAGGTGTATGTATAGGTATTTTTCTCTGTCGATGCTTATGTCTAGGGTTAGTTGCTGCGTCTCTCTTGTTTCTGGGGTTTCGCCACTGGAGTATTGCCCCACAAATATAATTAAGTGTGTTTTCTCTGTTATGAATCTCTGCCGGTTATTCCTCTGGTGTTATTAGCCTTGCTTCTCCCTTGTTGTTTATGTGTATTGCCCCGGGTTTGGCTGGAGTTCTTACCTCTATCTTCCTTAGCCATATTCCTGGGCTGCCGACCCCCTCTTCCTGGTTTAGTATGGGGTAGGTTGTTAGGTCTGTATATAGCATATCTACTTGTTTGAATCTTTTCTCGTTTGTGAGCCACTCCTTAGCCTCGTCTGGGGTTAGGGTGTCGTGGTACTTGTTTAGGGTGTATACGTATATGTCTATCGATCCATCCAATGTATATTTTCTTATGTGCATCCTTGTCCATGAGGGCGTGTAGAATCTATGGAGGAAGCCTAAGGGATACTTCTCTTCAGGTTCCAGCCTGGTTTGTAGGGGGTCCTCTATACCCGGGTATACTGTATACCTGTTTTTTAGTATGTCTACAGGCCAGGTCTCCCAAACCCCCTTAACCACATGGATAAGTGTCCCTGTTCCGTTGTAATAGTTTACTAGCCATTCTAGGAATTCTCTCCACATATTGTATATGGTGTCTTCGCCTACATGGAATGTGTTGCCCAGGAATATTAGGTGGCTCGGCTCCATCTCCTCAATTACTTTAATGGCTTCACGCCACCTACTGTACCTGTTTCCGACGTAGAGGCCGGATATGATTAGGATGTCCTCATGGTGATCCGCTATGAGTTCATATATCCTTGGCTCTATTACCTCCTCATCCTCGGCAACCCCCCGGATGGTGAGTAGATTATGCCCGGGCAGGGAGGCTCTTCTCCTAATTAATGGTGGAGTGTATTTACAGGCTGGGCAGCTACACTCAAAATATCTGTAACCGACGTCGATGACCTTCTCGCCTGTATATAGCCTGAAGTTCTTTCCATCTATGTACCATGAGTATCCAGAATATCTAAACCTATCGTCCCAATCCAGCTCCCTAACCGTCTTTGGATTACCCACCCCAATCAAGAGTATCTCCTTGAAGGGGTATTCGGTTATGACCTTGATCATCTGTATCATATAGTCTTTGGCCGTTAATGTCTTGTCGTCTATGTATGGATAGGGGGGCAATCTACTTGTTAGATACTCACTTACGTGGAAGGCAACCACCTCATAACCTAAGCCTAATATGTTTTCCAAGGATATCCTTAGGTGTTCTGGATAGGCTCCCTTCGCCAATGGAATAATGTTATGTCGATAATTCTCCTTAAACCATAGGAGCCTATTTATGGATACCTCGGTATTCCTCAGGCTCTCTTCATAATTCTCTAGGTATGTGGGCATATCCCAGACAACTAGGTGTCTAACCCCTATTTTAGATGCGAATTCGAGGAACCGGATGTGTATATCACTTCTCAGCAGAGCCTCGTCAGGCATTATGCTTGACAATATCCACTCAACATCATATTTGCTTAACTCGTGTTTGAGTGAGGTGGGGTCATCGTGCCAAACCAAATAGTAGGGGAGTATGGCGTATTGGAATTCGTCGAGCAATCCCCCTATATGCTCCAGAGCCTCGGGACCCATTATTGGTATGTAGTGGGGCAGCATATCCAGAAATTATTTATCTAGGATTTGTTTTTATATCTGTGGTTTAGGCCGCTTTAATATGTTTCAGACTGGGGATGCCCTTGGGTAAGGAGTTTGATTGGGTGTTTGTTGTGTAGTTTTTCGTATAGTTTTTTGTCGGCTGTTATGAATTCGCCTTTATGGAGTTCTGTGAGTGCTAGATATGTAGCATCATAAATTGTTATGTTGTTTTCCAGTGCTATCTCGATGGTTTTTTGTATGAGTTCTAGGTTGAGGTTTATTATTTTGAAGCCGTAGTAGTATAGTGCTTCACCTACTTTGCTCAGCATCTCGTTTGGGAATGCGTTGTGGTATTTAAGTGCATTTAGTATTTCCCAGATGGTTAGTTCCGATATTATTATGCTGTATTCTCCTTTTAGGTATCCGTCTATTAACTCCATTGCCTTCTCACTATTGTCTTCCTTTACGAATGTCTTTGCTAGTACGGAGGCATCTAATATTAGTGTCTTCATCTCAGGTCCCTATATTTCCTTATGATTTCGGTGATGTCTGTATCGCTTGGCTGGATCCTTGAAAGTATTTCCATATGGAGTTTAACCGCGTATCCCACCCTACTTTCCTTTTCTTTGGATAGTCTTTTCATTATCGCCTCTCTAATAACCTCACTCCAGTTAATGTATGGGTGTCTCTTCATCTCCCTCCACAATTCCTCATCAATCTTGAAGCTGTATACTCTCTTCATAATTAGGAGTTATATATAGTAATACATGTATATAAGTATATACCCAACATCTAGTGATGTGGATCCTGGTTTAATGTTGTTGAGATATGACTTGAATTTAGTTTTTAAATAGTTTCTATGTATATACTTTTCTTTTTAAATGTTTCGGTGAGTGTCTTGCCTCGGGGTGAGTATATCTGGCTTGATGGGGAGCTGGTTAAGTGGAGTGATGCCAAGGTCCATGTTATGGCTCACGCTCTACACTATGGCTCCGCCGCATTTGAGGGTATTAGAAGCTACTCTACAGGTAGATCCACGGTGGTTTTTAGGTTGGATGATCATTTAAGGCGCTTCCAGTATTCCATGGATGTTCTGGGTATGGTGCCTAGATATACTCTCGATGAGCTTAGGGACGCCGTTATCACTGTTGTAAAGGCTAACCGTCTAGGGGATGGATATATTAGGCCGATAGCATTCTATAGTATGGATGATTATCTTGGTATCGATTTATCTAGATATGGAGATAAATACTCGGTAGCCATTGGGGGCTGGAACTGGGGGAAATACCTTGGTGGGGCGTATGAGAAGGGGTCTAGGGTGAAGATTAGTAGGTGGAGGCGCCTATCAAAGCTAAGTGTGCCGATGGATGCTAAGATATGTGGCTATTATGCCAATAGTGTCATCGCTAGGTTGGAGGGAGGCAGGGAATATGATGAGGTTCTCATGCTTGATGAGCATGGCTTTGTTGTGGAGGGGAGCGGTGAAAACATATTCATTGTCTCTGGTTCGGAGATATATACCCCACCTGAATCGGCGTCAATCCTTCCAGGTATAACGAGGGATACAGTGATTAGACTGATTAGGGATGAGTTGGGTAAGGAGGTTGTGGAGAAAAATATTCTGGTTAGTGAGTTGCTTAATGCGGATGAGGTTTTTATGGTTGGTACAGCGGCTGAAGTAACTCCGGTAGTTGAGGTGGATAATATACTTATTGGTGATGGAGCACCTGGAGTAGTTACTAAGGATCTACAGAAATTGTATTACCAAGTTGTTAGGGGAAAAATTGATAAGTATAGTGACTGGATTACAATTGTTGATATTGGTGATTGACTAAGATTTGATTATTTATGGTGGCATTGGATTGGAGATAAGACAAGTGAGTAAGAAGAGGTATAGGGAGATACTTAGGTTGGTTGAGTCAGAAGGCTTATCCCATAATTTACCAAAGACAAAGAATATTAAGATGATTTCTCTTAAGAGGTCGGAGCTAATATTGGTGGATGATGAGCCTGTCCTAGTATATGTAGAGGGATTATATGTTCCATACTTGGATGCACTCAATAGGTTTGGTGGATATGGATATGTGACTGTTGATAAGGGTGCTGTGAAGTATATTGCAAATGGAGCTGATGTTATGAGGCCTGGAATCGTGTCATATACCACATTTGAAGAGGGTGGCCTTGTCGTTGTTAGGGTTGAGGACTATGGTAATCCAATAGCTGTCGGAAAGGCCTTAGTTGACTCTAAGTCGTTGGCGTCGATTAAGAGAGGGAGGGTTGTGTTAAATCTACATCATATTGGTGATGATGCTTGGTATACAGCCAAAAAATATATGGGTGAAATTAAATAGGAGATTTTTTTCTAAACAGGCTTTAAATAATTTTTTATGTTGGATGAGATTAAGAGGCTTGTTGAAGAAGCTTGTAGGAGGGAATCCAATTATTTTGGGTATGGAATCTGGAAACATCATATATTGGAAACTATGAGGTATGCGGAATATCTAGCCGATAAATTAAATGCGGATAAGGAAATATGTGTGTTAGCTGCATTACTGCATGATTATGCATCTGTAATTGACTATAATTTATATAGAGATCATCACATATATAGTGCGAGGTTCGCGGAGGAAATTCTGAGGCGATATAGTTATCCTGAAAACAAGATTAAGGCTATTAAACAATGTATAGTTAGCCATAGAGCATCGGTTGCGATAGAGCCGGAAACATTGGAGGCCGAGGTTGTGCGAAGTGCGGATGGATTGGCTCATATATTCAACATACCTAGTTTATATTATCTGGCATATTCAATACATAAATTAGACTTAGAGGCTGGGCATGAATGGGTCATGAGGAAATTAATGGATAGCTGGGGGAAGTTGATGCCTGAGGCTAAGGGAATAGCGGAGTATAAGTATAGGGCTGCAATTAAGGCCTTAACGTATGAGTTGGGCATCCCCACTAAATAGAAAATATCTATTCATATATAGATACAATATATATCCATTTTTCTTTATTGATTTAGGTGATGCATATGTTTACTATAAGATATTTGGGGGATTATGTTTTTCTCGCCGAGTCAGAGGACGGTAGGCTATTAATTATAGATGGTAGGGGGAAGGATGAGAAGAAATATTTTTCGCCTATGGAGCTTCTACTAGTGGCTGCCGCAACATGCTCAGCGATCGATGTTGTATCCATACTTAGTAAGATGAGGAAGGACTTGGGTTCCCTAAAGGTGGAGATCGAGGGGGAGCGGAGGAAAGAATATCCGAGGATATATGATAAGGTTAGGGTTAAGTATATTGTTAAGGGTGATTTGGATAGAAAGTCTGTTGAGAAGGCGGTTAAGCTAAGTCTAGATAAATATTGTAGTGCATCAATAACTCTAATGAAGGCAGGTGCCGATTTAACCTACGAAATTATAGTGAATAATAACGGTGAATAAGAATATGGAGAGCTATAGCTCCCCAATCAAGCTCCTTCAGAAGATGATTGATGAGGGTAGGATAAAGGAGCAGCTCCCTCAGCTAAACAAGATGTTTAAGATGAATAGCCCCATGCATGATTTCCTAGGCCTAGTGATTGAGGATATATCTAGGGGAAGGGCGGAGGCCACCTATAGGTTTGATGAGAAACATACAAGAATAGGCGGTATGCTCCACGGAGGTATAGTTACCGCGCTCCTAGACCAGGTTATGGGCACCTCAGCGCTGACCGTCAATCCAGGGAGAAACCAGGTTACACTAGAGTTGAAAATAAATTTCCTTAAACCGATGGAGAAAAAGAATTCTCCATTTAGAATAATCGGGAAAGTTATTAGGAGTGGGCGGAAGACGATAGTCTGTGAGGGTGAGATCATTGATGATGATGGTGAGATATGTGCAATAGCCCTAGGCACATGGTACATAATATACTAGTAAAGTATATAGATAAAAAGCAATGATTTGGAAAAATCTGGATTTAAATATAGGTTAGTGTATTTTATTGAGGATGAGCCTGTCCAACCGAATGAAAGATGATTGAGTGGGCAAACGCCGTGATGGGCTGTTCCCACCGGCGCCCCCATCCATTTGGATGAGTATATGCCTCCATAATTGATCGGCGTAGGCGGGTTACATAGGGTGGAGGATGGGGGGATGAGGGTTTGGGGCAACACTCCCATAGAATGACCCCTATATGCGGGGCGTTGGATTGGGGGACAGTATACAGTGTTAAGGCCTCCAAGGTTATAGGGGTCTAGAATGTAGGTGACGCCTACACCCCTCCAACAAAACTAGATGGAGGGCACATAGACCCCAAAACCTATTAGGAGGTGACCAATATGGGTTATAGATCATATAGTTATGAGGAGTATTTGAGGGCTATGGAGCTGCTCAAGGATCATGGGCCTACAGAGGTATGTAGAGTACTTGGCTGGCCGATAACGAGGAAGAGCCTACTAAGTCAGTGGAAGAACGGGAAGCATAAGCCGCCAGCAGCAAAATGGCATCCAAAACCATCAAATGAACTAGCATATGTAATCGGCGTCTTACATGGAGATGGATATCTCGTAAAGAGACACACATATCATTATGATATAGAGCTGTTGGTAAAGGACCGTGATTTCGCCACAGAATTCTCCAGAAAAATGGCTAAACTACTTAACAAGAGATATATGAAGCCTAAGTGGAGCAAAAAACACAATAAATGGAAGATATATTATAGGTCGAAAGCATTCCACCAATGGCACAAAAAACAGACGGTGCAATCGCTGAAACAGTATATTGAACACGGTAAAGAAACTATGGCAAATTTTCTAAGAGGCTTATACGATAGTGAGGGATACAACTATAGGTGTAGGCGAATATCCCTTTCAAACAACAGTATAAAACTACTATACTATGTACAATACTTACTGGAGAAGTGCTTCAATATCAAAGCCACGGGACCATATTTAGTTACTATGGCTGGAACCATACATACTAAATGGGATGGAGAGAGAATAAAGACGAACCACCCAAATTATCAAATAGTTATTGCTAGGAAACTCCATGTCCAGAGATTCCTCAGTGAAGTTGGTTTCAGCATGTTAGAGAAGCAACTGGGACTGCCGAGAAGAAAACATTGATCAGCTCCAACCCCATCCCTATTTATCACTATCCACTCCTAAAACATCAGCCAAAACATACACAATAAAAACAATAAAATAAGGGTCCTGAGTGGACCCGCCGGGAATTGAACCCGGGACCTCCGCCTTGCGAGGGCGGCGTGCTACCACTACACCACGGGCCCCTCCTTAATTATATTCTTATTGAAATATAGTTTTAATACTTTGTTTTATCTATTATTTCTGTTTATTTTAATGTGCCGTCGGGTTTGGTATGATTGAATATATTTTGTTGGGTATTATTCAGGGGGTTTTGGAGTGGCTTCCAGTCTCAAGTGAGGCTTTCCTAGTCATATTTAGCCAAATATTCTCCGTGAATATTAATTTTATTGATATAGCCCTCTTTCTACATTTGGGTACATTGCTAGCAGTAGTGACCTTCTTTTATCGGGATTGGATTAATATACTTCTCCTTAGGGATATGGAGATGTTCAGATTTATTTTCTACGCAACAACCGCCTCCCTATTTAGTGGAGTTCCCATATATTTACTTATTAGAAGGACAGCCGTCGGCCCATATATCCTCTTTATAATCGGTTTAGGCTTTCTCATCACTACGGCATTGAATATGAAAATTTCCCAAGAGGAAAATATAGCTATAAGCCAGACAAAACTAGCTTTACTAACAGGATTTCTCCAAGGAATAGCTGTGATACCGGGTATATCTAGATCAGCAATCACCATGTTCAGCCTGTCAATGGGAAGACTTAAGCCACAAGATATCCTCAAACTATCCTACCTCATCTCAGTCCCAGTAGTAATTCTATCCACAATATACCTAACCATAAATAACCCAATTGTTCTAAATGCATGGCCCGCCCTACCAACCGCATACATAACCGGCCTAGCCACCCTAAAAACCCTACTAACAATAGCCAAAAAACTAAAAACATACATACTAACACTAATACTAGCAATCTTAACACTACTGGGAGCGCTAGCAATAATAATATTCCCATAGTATAGAAGTTAAATTGAGGAAGAGTCTAATACCTATTAATTAGCCTCCTATTAATTCATAATGAGTGACTCCTACAAAAATTTATTATTTAAACTCTATTTACTGCATTTAATACACACACAAATTTTTATAATTAACTGTTTAGTATAGATATTAATGAAATACTTGATATAAAGATTTTGGGACCGTAGCTCAGTGGGAGAGCGCCCGAACACTCCCTATTAGAATGGGGTGTGGCGAGGCTGAAGACCGGGAGGTCGCCGGTTCAAGTCCGGCCGGTCCCACCAATTCTATTAAATTTTTTGCAGTAGTTTTAAGTTCTCTATGTTGCTAATATTTTTGTTTTGACGAATATTTTGGATATATTGGTTTATAATTATTAATATTTGGAGTTGGTATACTAAGTGTAAAACTAATTGGCCAACATCAAGAAAGGGTAGGCGACATCATATCAAGTTAAAAACCATCTATCTTAGGCTGATGACATTGCTATTTATAACTATTTAGCCCTGAATTTTAAGTGGGTGATTTAGTGAAGTTAATGAATTTAATTGACTTGGTTTATCATATTGTCGATCGCTTTTACAGATACAATATTGCTGCTGATGAAATTACATTAGAAGTTGATGATGGTGTTTTTTCGGCGATATACCTAAGAAAATCTTATCCTGAAAAGGTTATTTTGTCGTTGG
>WAJV01000089.1 GCA_015523725.1 Candidatus Geothermarchaeota archaeon | reverse complement strand
TATACTCGACAAGTATGTTCACTGCATTCGATATTCAGGAGGAGGCTGAGCATGGTGTCGTGGACTATTTATTGAGCCTCCCTATTAATAGGAGGATATTGATTATTGGGAGGGCTGTTGGAGGGGGTTTGAGGAGTCTATTAGCTACACTTCCACCACTTCTTTTTGTACTATATATTATTGGTGTTAGGGATCTCTTTACATTATTGGATGCCTCCATCGGCCTCCTACTGCTTTCATTTGGTATGGCTGGTTTAGCCATAACCATTGTATCTGTGTTGAAGTCTGGGGATAAGGTCGATATATTGTTGGGTGCCTTGGATGCATTTATAATAAGGTTGAGCACGGTCTTCTATCCTAGGGCGTTTATGCCATCTGCCTACTCCGCCTTGGCTGTGTTGAATCCATTGACCCATGCATCGGAGTTGTTTAGGTGGGGTCTAGGCCTCCCGAGTGAGGGTGATCCGGTTTTTTCACTCGTTATATTGGTTGCATTTATGTTGTCGATGACTAGTGTAGGTATACTGCTTTATGAGAGGAGGATGGAGGGTGGGGGCTGGACATAGGGGGTGTCTGGTTTGCTGAGTAGGTATATCTTGTATATTATTGAGAGGGATGTTAGGCAGTTCTTTAAGTATAGGTGGTGGATGGCTGGTTTGATAAGTATGAATCTGGCTGATATATTTATTTTGGCGATTGTGTTCACGAACCTGATTAAGAGACTTCAATATTTCCAGTTTGTATTGCCTGGTATAGTTGTATTAGCCCTGTTTGCATCGGCCTTCACGATTGGGAGGGAGGTTAGTATTGAGATTAGGAGGAAGATTCACTATTATATATTGAGCCTCCCCTTTAGGGATTGGGAGGTTATCCTCGGTAGGGTTATCGCTGGTAGTATTAGGGGGCTTATGTATTCTGCCCCGCTCCTATTACTCGCTATTATATTGAGCCCCCATCCAAATATTCCACTTCTATTATTGATTCCATTAATCATGTTTATACTCTCCTTGGGGATTAGTTCATTGGCTATATTCCTGGCCACTGTTATAAAGAATTTCGATGCATATATCACAATGAGGGGATTACTATACTTCCTACTAATATTCAATAGTACCGTGTTCTATCCTCTATCTATATTCGAGCGTCTACCCAAACCAATATATTATATAGCAGTGGCCAACCCCATAACACATGCAGCAGACCTCCTTAGAGACATACTCCAAGTAGGGGTTATATATATGGATAGACTATTGTATCTAACCCTATTCTCCATGATATTTCTATTTGTAAGCTCCCTTCTATACCTAAAAGCCATTAGGCAATAAACACACAATAAATTCGTAAGTAAGTGACTTGTACAAAATTTTGTATAGCTGCATAATTATGTGAGTAACTCGATATTTATGAAAATTATTTATCTATCCCTATCGTTAAATATTGTTAAGTTTATCGTAAAGTTATCGTAAATTAGGAATCTATGTATCGTTAAAACTTAAATACGCGTCAAATGAATATTTAGTATAGTTTGGTGTGTGTTATGGATATAGAGACCTTGATAAGGATTATTGCTTCGGGTGAGAGTGAGAGAGTTGAGTTTAAGAGAACTGTAACCAATGATTTTGGTGAGGAAATAGTTGCTCTTGCTAATAGTGGAGGTGGCTATATCTTAGTTGGTGTTGATGATGATGGGAGCTTAGTTGGTTGTGATATTGATTCTTCAAAGAGTAGAATATCAAGTTTTTTATCGTCTATAATCCCCCCAGTTGATATTAAGTTTGATGTATTTAATATATCTGGGAAAAATATTCTAGTGGTTGAGGTTAAGGGGAGTAGCAGAATATCGACTATCGGTGGTATAGCATATATACGTACGGGTACATCAAAAAGGCCCCTGGCTTTTTCAGAGATATTGAGTCTAGGCGTGGAGTATGCCTTGGTTTCTGTGGATTCTATGCATACCATGATTGGTGATGATGCTTTGGATAGTGGGTTGTGGAGATGGTTTCTCAATAGAAGGAGGATGCGAGGGTTGAGGAATATTAGAGGTCTGAGGGAGAAACTGGGAGTTATTAAGGTGGTGGAGGGGAGAAGGGTGCTTACCTTGGCGGGCCTTCTATTCTTCCATAGAAATCCTCAGGAATATCTACCGCATACATATGTTAGGGTAAGGTGGGGAGATTCTTGGGAGAGGATCGGGGGACCTATATGGAAGCAGGTAGATAGAGCTATTAATTTACTTATGGAGATTCTTCCTAAGAGGGTTTTTATCAAGGGGGTTAAGAGGGTGGAGATACCGATTATCCCGGTTGAGATTCTTAGGGAAGCTATTGTGAACGCACTTGTCCATAGGAATTACGGGATATATAGTGAGGTTTTTAT
>WAJV01000088.1 GCA_015523725.1 Candidatus Geothermarchaeota archaeon | reverse complement strand
TTGAGTACATTAACCATGATGGTGGCCGTAACTATAATCCTAGCATTGATAGCTATTGTTGTGCCTTTCGTCAAGAAGTAGTTATTTAACTCACCTTTCTTTATTTAAAATTTTTTTATTGAATTTATCAATTAATTGTATCCTTAATAGAAATTCTATATGTCTCATTTTATCATATCCCTTTATAATATACTTGGATTATGATTATAAATTATACTGCTCAAGGTGATGATATACATTGAATTTGAAGTATGTGGTTATCTTTGTTACATTTATTTTAGTTGCGGCGCAAGTGGCATCAACTATATGGGTTATGTATAGTTTCTCTCGTAATCTTAATGAGGCGACTAAAGATTATTTGAAGAACGCCCCTCAAATATTTGAAGTTTATTTGAACTCAAATTCCTCGAATGTGGGTAGTGTGGTTGAGGAATTTAGCAAAGAATTTGGGGAGCCATTATATTTAGATGGTTATCTATATTTTGCTGAGCCGAAGACCAGTTGGCATCTTGCATCTAGTATCATAAAGACAGATATTTTTATAGATTCATTTGATATTAAGTATTTCGCTGGATTTAGTGAATTTCGTCCAGCCTTTTTTCTAGTTTCTACATCCAATGAATCATTCTATAATACATTGAATATCAGTATGCCTAGGTTGAATGAGGCAATATTGTATATAAATGATAGGTTTAGGAATTCTAATGATCCCCTGTATAGTATAATAAAGAAAGGATTTAATTTTACGATTTATCCCGGTGCATACCGTCTGGATTTGAGATATAGAGCGAGGTATGGGAATACCAATTTAATTCTTAGGTATTTTAAATTGCCTACCGAGGTGATTTTAAGGGGTGAAAAAAAGACCGTGAATTTTTTGGATGAGCCCCCGATATTTGTCATAGTGTCGCCTAAGACTTATTTATCAATACTAATGATTTCTGAGCCCATTGTTAAAGGTAGATACCTAACTATTAAGGTAATATCTAATATAAAAAACCCTACGTATCCGGAAGTATTGTCTTATCTTGTTCAGGTTAGGCAAAGAATCCTATCCCTACTGGATAATTATATAGATAGTTATGGAATCAGTATGCCTACCACATACAATTTGAGAAACATTGTTTACGTATCCACTTTGAGCAGATATGTTTGGTGGATTCTAGCTTTCCTTGTATTATATCCATTCATTCTTCCATTTTCAATATATCTAACTTTACGGAGAGCTTTAAGGAGGAGACGGTTGAGGAGAAAAATTCTTATGGAGCTTGAGTCTTTTAGAGCTAGATTATTTAGATTAGTTACAATATCAACAATTATAGTCTTTGTTTCCGCACTATATTTGTTCTCTCTATATAAATATCTTTTAATTACATTAGTTATAACATTTCTAGTGGTAGGTGTGGTGGCTCCTATTATAAACACATATATATTTCTATGGCTTTTATCCAGGAGGAGGGTATAGTCAAACGAATTTATATTTGGAATGGTATTTATAGTTAATTGTGACGGGATATGGACATAATGGCTAACTATAGGAAACTATTAATTGCATCGATATTGACTCTAGCAACTGGTTTTTTCCTAGATATAATAATTGTACTTAATATATTGCCAGAAAACTATTACATATATTCTTTTCTGGCCTATGTAATTATCCTGATTGGAGTATCGATTTTTCTACTTACATATTATACATATTTAGGTGAGAAATATTATCGGTAATAACTATTTCCCCAGTATTTACTTTACTATATTGATTTTTTCTTGTTATAAAACTATTTTATAGTGGGTGGATATATCATATTAAATTATCAGTCTTTTGATAAAGTTTGTAGTGAGGGATTATTATTATGGGATTGTTACTGGAGGTTAGGGATCTTCACCTATATTATAGAACTATTAAAGGCGTCGTACAAGCGGTAGATGGGGTGGATTTACGTCTAGAGGAAGGTAAGGTTGTAGGCCTAGTCGGTGAATCTGGTTGCGGTAAATCTAGCACAGCTAACGCTATTATGAAGTTACTCCCTAAGAATACTGCTAGATACGATGGCGAGATTTTGTTTGATGGAGTCAATATCATCGATTTGGATGATGAGATTTTTAGACGGGAATATAGGTGGAAAAGGATAGCCATGGTTTTTCAAGGGGCTATGAATAGCTTAAATCCTGTTATTAAAGTTGGTGACCAAGTAGCGGAGCCTCTTATTTTGAAGGAGGGATATACGCGTGCTGAGGCTGAAGCACGTGTTAAAGAATTATTTAGGATGTTAAATTTGCCTGAGAGTTTTGTTAATAGGTATCCTCATGAGTTGAGTGGCGGAATGAAGCAGAGGGTTGTTATAGCTATGGCTATGGTGTTGGAGCCACAGTTGCTAATATTGGATGAGCCAACGAGTGCATTAGATGTTAGTGTCCAGGCGCAAATCATGAATTTGCTTAAGAAATTGAAGGAATTGAAACGTATGTCTATGATATTTATTACACATGATATTGCTTTGGCTAGTGATTTAAGTGATTATATGGCTATTATGTATGCAGGTAAGATAGTGGAATTCGGTACGATTGAGGAGGTGTTATTAGATCCTAAGCATCCTTATTCTCAAGGTCTTATAGCCGCTACACCTGTCCTTAGTAGAGATGTGCCGCCAAAGTTCCTGCCGGGTAATCCTCCGAGTTTAATTAATCCACCTAAAGGTTGTAGGTTTAAGGATAGGTGTAAATATAGAATGGATGTTTGTGATAATGAGCCTAATTCCATTAAATTGAGTGATTCTAGGTATGTGAAATGTTTTTTGTATCATTAAAGGAGGTTGGTTATTTATGGTGGATACAGTTTTGGAGTTGAGTAATTTAAAGACCTACTATTTCTTGAGGAAGGGGCTATTTAAGCGCTTGGTCGTTAGGGCTGTTGATGGTGTATCATTAGTATTTAGGGAGGGTGAAATTGTATCGATAGTTGGTGAATCTGGATGTGGTAAGACCACTCTTGGAAAGACATCTGTTAAGCTTGTTGAGCCTTATGATGGAAAGATTGTTTTTGAGGGTAAGGATATAACTAGGATGGATGGTGACCTAAAATGGTTCAGGAGGAGGGCTCAAATAATATTTCAAGATCCCTTCCAATCTCTTAATCCATATCACTCAATATTTGATATTTTGAAGGAACCACTTGATAACTTATTTAGAGGGGAAGTGGATGATCCTACCGAGAAGATTATGAAGACTTTGGAGGAGGTTAGGCTCGCCCCTCCTGAAGAATTTTTATATAAGTATCCGCATATGTTGTCTGGAGGTCAGAGACAAAGGGTTAATATTGCTAGAGCATTAATAGTCGACCCGAAGTTTATAGTAGCTGATGAACCAGTATCTATGATTGATGCTAGTAGTAGGGCTGAGATTCTAACATTGTTTAGGGAGATTCAGAACAGGCGTAGAACGGCTATTATGTATATTACCCACGATATATCCACGGCTAAGTATTTTAGTGATTATATTGCAGTAATGTATGCTGGCAAGGTTGTAGAGTATGGTAGGACGATGGAGGTGATTAAGAATCCCCTTCATCCATACACAGTTGGATTGATAGCGTCAGTTCCCGAACCGGATCCCGAGAATCGGAAGAGATTTAGACCAGTAATTGGAGGTGAGCCTCCAAACCCAATTAATCCACCTCCAGGTTGTAGATTCCATCCACGTTGTCCTAAAAGGTTTGAGCCTTGTGATAAAATAGAACCGCAACTAAAAGAGGTTGAGAAGGGTCATTTTGTTGCATGTCATCTATATGAATAGGCTTATTGAAGACTGATGAACTATTCATTATCGAAATAATTCTCGGATATTTTTGGTATTAATCCCAATTTATAGATAACTTTGTCTTAATTAGGGATTTTTCAGATTGGTGTTTCATATACCTAGATTCTATTCTTCAATGGGGATTTTATGAGTCGGGGTAGGGAGGAGGTTAAGGGTTTAAGAAGGGAGATAGGTTTCTTGGGAGCTTTTTCCATGGGCTTCGCCGACGTAGGAGCGGATGTTTTCTTAGCAATAGGTATAGTCGCCCTCTATGCAGGTGGTTTTTCACCACTTGCTTTTCTTATAGCCTCCATATGCTATATAACTACTGGTTTAGTCTATGCAGAGC
>WAJV01000087.1 GCA_015523725.1 Candidatus Geothermarchaeota archaeon | reverse complement strand
GTGGATTTGTTCATTATCTCTAAGGCATCGAGCTCCGCCGCCCAGCAGGGTGTTCCAGAGGTTGAGAAGAGGGCTTTCTTGAGGGGGATGAGGGTATTATATGTCCCGGATCTTCGTGATGTAATAGACGTCTTTAATCCAGATATGCATCTGATGATTGTTCCAATGCGTGTTGCTGAGGATCAGATTGATCTGAATAGTGTTAGGGAGGCCTTAGAAGAAGGTAAACGTGTATTGGTGAGTATCGGTGGGAGTGAGTCTACATTCACGGCTAAGGAACTTGAGTATGGAACCCCGGTCCATATTGGATTGGAGAATATTCTGCCACCAGCCGCAACTGCAGCCATTATATTAAGTAATTTGTTCCTTAAACTGTAAAATTTATATGGATAGATGGATACTTGGATTATTGTGGATGATGACGTCGTCCCAGAATGAATAGATGATTACACCTGGGGATAGTCTGACACAACCACTAATCCTCAACATCCTCCGGCCTCCAAATACAAATTTTATAATGGTTTTCATCAATTACGTCTAATCCCATTTCAATTAGACCGAGTCCGAAAGCTTCGTAGATAATCTCTTTAGCTTGCTCTAAGTCAAATCCCTTTTCTTTCAAAAACTCAACATATTCTTCTTCATAGATGTATGTTTTTTTATATTTGTTGAATAACTCACTTATTATACTCTTTATAGTCTCAGCGTTTATTTCCATATTCTATCACCAAAAAGCTCATGAAATTTTCTTATTGTATATTCCTTAGTGATCTTGTATGGATATTTTTCAATTAAAATCTTATACTTTGCATATATATCTTTGTCGATACGTTTTCCTCCATATTTTTTATAGAATTTGTATCTAGCTACAAATGCCTCGTTTTTCTTTGAATGAGGCAACATTCCATAATTATTATAGAATACATCCAATACTTTCTTATTAGATACGTGAAATCTCCATACGACTGTCACTCGATTGTCTTTCCTTCTATAAATTAGTTTTGGTCTAATTTTAGGGATCAATTTAGCGATGTCTGGATGTCTTCTTTTAAATTCTGCAGTTTCTTTAAGTAATAATTTTGGTGGATTGTCAAAAATTATATCTAAGAAGTTCTTATCTATCAGCTTATTTTTAATAGCGTACTGTAGGTTGGTTGATCCATAGAGAAGATTAAGTATCTTATTTTTATCAATATGTTCTGTAATATCTACTGATCTCCCTATTCCCAATTTTAATCTTAAATACTTGTTATTAAGAATCTCAAGAGGCGCATATCCATCCTCAGTAAAAGCTACCTGTATATAGTATCTCCAAATATCACGATTCATTTTTTGAAGATTTATAGCTGGTTAATTCACGGTTTTATTACCACATGGCACTCCAATCCTATTTAAGAGTCTTACTGTTCTGGCGTCGATAATACTTTCTATTTTTAGATACTTTCCTTTTCCATATTCTATGAAATTCATTGATGTTATTCGTCCACCGATCTTTTCAAGATTCTGTTTCACATGCCAATGCAAGACAGGATCCTTATTAACATATGTAGCATCCTTTAGGTCTTTATCTAAATGACCGTCATTCAGCATATGTGCTGCCAATCGCCATAGATATGGATTGGCAAGGTCAACGGGGTATCTAGGTATAACTTTCCTCTCCAGTTCGTGGTAAGGTATATTTAACTCCATGGATATCTTTTTCAATCCTTTGACATAGGGTGCCTTAATTCTCTCCTTCAAGTAACCCTTTCTATAGTAACTAGCTCTGTGTTCACTTAACCCGAACTTTAATGCAAAATCCTTTAAACTTTTTGCTTGAACTTCATTTATTTTTTGTAAAATTAATCTTCTTAACTCTCTGGTGTCAATAGGTATATAGATATAATCGTTTTCCTGCCACCAATGATATCATCTTTCACTTGGATCCATATTTATTAGTGTGTTCCTATAACTATCTAGTTTTTGCTCATAAAATATTCTCAACGCCTCCCTTCTATCAACTAGATACTCCTCCATTATATTATGAAGTTCATTAGCTAATACATATTCGTCTACAGTTTTTAGAGCATCATATAAAGCCCTAGTAGCCTCTATATCAAGATAATCCTCCCTAATATCTTTATAATCTCTTATTTGACGTATCTTATTACCAGATAATCTGTAGACTCTCTTTCTTCGACGAAGAGCATACATAACTTCATCAAAACACCGGCAGTTATGAAACCCAAAAATGGTACATAAACCACTGCATCAACATCCTTAATTAAATTCAAATAAAAGTTTATATTACCATGTCTATTTTCATACTGAGACGGATCAACAATTTCTATATCCTCACCGAAAATTGTTCTTAATAAATGGATGTAATCCTTACTACACCTGTACAAAATAATAGGATACGACAGATATACTCTCATCTAAAAAACAATTAACACCGGAAAAAAATTATAAAATAGAATTACTTAACGGCCGATAAATTTCAGACAATTTCATAATCAATTCCTTCTTCTTATTTCTGTCAAGCTCACCATGTTCAAGTACCGACTTATAGAAGTCGATCAGCTCGTCATATACTTTTCTATCGACTGGATACGGGACCCCATCTTTGCCGCCTGTTGTGAATGTGTATCTTATTGGGTCTTTGTAGGATGATTCTGCTCCGTATATGAATTGGGCTACTAGTGATATTGCTCTCACTGTTTTTCCTCCTACGCCTTTTAGTAGTAGGAGTTCATTTATGTTTCTTGGCTGGTAGTCATATATTTTTCTAACTATTTTCCAGTTTAGTGTTCTAGGCATTATTAAGATGTTTTCTTGTTCTATGTTTTTTATATTGGTCTCTACATTTTCTTTCTCTATCCATTTATAAAGTGTGTCTTTCTTAATTGCTTTGATTAGTTTTTCCCAGTCCCTCCTCAATCTATTTTCTCGTATGATGTCTAACATTATCTTTTTATTTTCTAGACTTTTTCTGTTTGTGAGGTCTAGTACTATCTTTTCTCTTCTAGATCCTGAGATTCCCTCATGTGGTTCAGTTATATAGTCTATGTCCCTTGTTAATAGCTTATCTTTAATATGATATCTCCTCGCTAGTTTTAGATGTGGATTCATTCCCTGTTGAATTATTAGCCATCTACCCTTCTCTGTAAATAGTAGTGCATGGTGATATATACTATAGTTATCCTGTAGTAATACGGTATCTATCTTTGCGGATAGTCTACTATAGTTTATTAACTTGTCTATCCAGCCGCTTGGAAAGTATTCACCGAATCTATTTCTTAATTCATCGGGTACTCCCCTTCCCCTCCTACCTTTACCCCCAACTATATATACACCTATGTCGTTTGACTCCAGTGCCTTCTGGAGCACCCCGGTCATTACGGTGGTTACTCCCGATGAATGCCAGTCGTATCCTAGGAGGCATCCGAAGCTCTGGAAATATATTGGGTTGGCAAGCCTTTCTATCAATTCATTTTGTCCATAGAGGTCTACTATTGAATTGACTACTATTCTACCTAATTTCACCATTCTCTGGAATAACCATTTAGGCGCTTTTCCCCTGTGTAGGGGGAGGTATGCTATTCCAACCATGCTACCCAATATTGAAAAATGTTATTCACGGGTTTAAAAATAAATCCGCAATTGAATTGGTGGTGATTATGCGGTGTTGAGGCCGGGTGTATCACATTTTTTACAAGTAGTTATTATGGTTGCATTGGTCTCGGCGGTGGGTGTATTAATGTACAGTGGTGCAGCTGGGCTTCTAGGGAATTGGGGTACGTCGAGTCAGGTCATTGCATCGGGTGCATATTTAATAGGTCCATCGAACATAATCATTACCCTTAAGAATGCAGGTAATGCTCCGGTTAATGTATCTGCTGTGGAGGTATATAGTGGAGTCTCCCAAGTTGGTGTCAATAATACTATGGTTAGGATTGAGCCGGGGAAGTCGGTGGCATTTAAAGTTACTTCGAGTGGACAATTGGTTACTGGTCAGCTGATTGATATCGTTGTTAGACTGGCCGATGGCTCTGTAATAAAGTATCGACTGCCGATGCAGTGAGTTTTATGAAGGGCTTCTCTAATATGGTCTCCGCATTGATACTACTATTTATCTTAATATCCTTATTTCCGTTAATCTACTCCACTTATCATTCAGAGAGTCAGGTAGGGCTAAATATGGCTAGTGAATCATTGTCTGAATCGGTTCAAGAAGGTATGATTAAGATAGGTATCAAGAGGATTTCGCCATATAAAATTATTATATATAACTATGGTGAGTCGACGCTATATTTAGATAAGGTTTATGTGGATGGAGTGCCTAGGAATATAAGTATATTTGTTTTTAACGGTTCTTGGATTCCAAGTAGATTAATAGACTCCAATAATTTTGCTCTAATCTATTTCGATGAACCAGTTTCAAGTTATTTAACTTTCTTCTTGAATGACACTCCATACTCAATCGATCTTGGTGGTGTTGGATGAGGGGAGTATCTTCTGTATTGGGTGCTATTATAATCGTGACATTATTGTCTACATCTATAGCTACTCTTTATTATGCTTCTAGATTGAATTCCTCTGTTATTAGGAGTGAGGCCGATAAGGATTTGGAGGCTATCAGGAAGGGCTCCGAATTTTTGGATGCAAGTTACTCCGAGACATCCTTTGGTCTAAATATTACTGTAGTTAGTCACGCCTCATTTGCTACACAGTTGAAGTATCTATTATTATTCTATAATGATGATATTGTTGATATTAGGAAGTTGGGTATTGTATTGGAGGGTGGTGAGTCAAAGTCCATATTAATAAGTAATGAATCTGTGTTTACTTATCTCTATCTAGTTACTGGCCTCGGAAACTTTATACCTGTAGTTAAGAAATCTAATGTCTCAAGGGCCTCGAATAGCGGTTTCTTGATTATCAATGACTCGATTGGTTTTAGGGATAACTCATTTACTATGGATTACATTCCGCCATATACACTCCTATTGGTTCTGGGTGGTGAGTGGATACAGTTATATATGGATAATTTATCGGTTGTTCATAGCGGGGACTATATATTACAATCTCTAGACGGTAGATTGGAGTATTTAGGGCGTAGTGGTCTATTATTTCTCGATGGTAGATTTCTTGATTTGGTATCTGGAACTATTTATGGATTGGGTTTAGATTACTTGATATTTAAAGAGCCATATAATTACGTGATTTATTTCTCGAATGGGACTATTTTAAGGTATAATTCTAGCTTGTTTTTAGAGTGTGTTGGTGATGAGTTCTGGTTCTTAGGTAATTATACTTCACTGGGTAATGGAAGTTATATAACCTCATTCCTAGTAGTGAGTGACTCATTTAAACAAGCCATTTATTTAAAATTCTATCATGATCCAGCTGAGTTGGTATTTAGGAGTATTAGATTGGTTAATAATAGGTTGTATATGGTTATCGATGATGGGGAGCTGCTATATACACTAATATTAGAAAGATATGGGGATTATAAGGGCCACTCTCTTTATTCTCCCAAATACTTTGGTGTCATTGGAAAGAAATTTTTAAGAAGAGATGTTTTGAGTGGGTGGTCTTATTCAGGTGACTTGGTCCTTGGATATGCGGATAATCTAAAGATCTTCCATAAATATATATTGAATCAATATAGTGGAGACCTTCCTGAGGCCTGGGTCGGCCCTATAGCAATTTATGCTTGGCAGAATGAGTCGAGTAATCCTGTTTCCACGAGTTTAACTGGTTTTCTTAATTATAGGGCTAGTGATGTATTAGGCTCCGGTAAAATAACTTGGTTTAGGTTTCTTGTGTTTAATAAGAAGGCTTTATATTTTCCCTATAGTGAGAATTTTAATTTCTCAATAGTGTTTGAGTCCAGTTATGTTAGTTATTATTTTAATTTATCGATTGTAGGTGTTCATGGTGAGGGTAAAAACAGTATATTTCCGATTGGTTGGTTATTGAATCTAAGTATATTGGAGGTCTATAATTCGCCTTATGGTGGCGAACCCTATCATTATTATTATGCGGCTAGTTATGTAAAGAGAAATTATGTTGAATATCCAAGCTATACTTGGCTTTATGGGTTAATTGGTTTTAGGAGGGACTCCAGCAACTCTATCGAGTTTTTATTTATTGATGAGTGGGGAGACCATCTTGTTAGAGGGAATGAATCAATATATCTTAGTATACCGATGCCTACTGCTAATTTTAGCTTGTCAATGATATTATATTCGAATATAATTTATGACTTGTATGTTCCCCTACCTGATTGGCCAAAGTATCAAGTTATGGCAGGCTTATATGTTCAAGAAGTTCTATTTGCAGGTGGTGGCAGGAGTATAACTTATATTGGCCCACTTAAGCCGAGATTTACTGAGCTACCTTATCATCATTACACAGACTATATTCACTCCAGTGATATAGTTGTGTTTAATAATACGTTTTTTAGTGGGCATTATTGGTTTGGTTTGAATAAGTCAGTGATAGTTGTAGACCCGGATGACTATCCTGGTATTTTAAGTTATGATTATTGGCTGTTGATTGGTTTTCATTGGGTTGAGAGGCCGCCTAACATAGGTTTTATTCGTGGATATCCGGGTCTGTATATGAATGATGGAACTGGTTATAGGAGGCTCGACTGGATTACGGACTCATCGAGTGATTTAGCTTATTCACTTAATATATATGGTGATTTTCTCGTCATGATTGAGTGGGGAGGGAGTGTCTGGATTAGGGTTTTTAATCTTAGTAGGGTGGGTGGTTGAGAGTGGCATTGGAAGACGTTTTTGAGAGGGTTGATTCCTATAGTGTGGTTGCTGAATTAAATTATCTGGGTAGGGATTATGAGGCCTCAGCCCAAGTTGAGATATTATTTGGTGATGGTGAGTATGTTTATCAAATTATTCAACCATTTGATGAAGATGTCTTGGTTGAGGCAAAGTCCTTAATTGAGTATCTAAAGAGGCGTATTGGCTACTCTAATGATTTTTTGAGGAATCCTATCGAGACTATCTTGGCCAAGTTGGATGATTTGGCTTCATCTGGGAGTGAGGATGAGAGGATTAGGTTGAAGAGTTTAAGGGAGGTTGTTAAGTACTATTTGGTATTAAATTATTTGGGTTATGGTTTGCTGACGTTTCTTATGGCGGATGATTTTGTAGAGGATATTTCATGTATATCTCCAGGTAGTCCGGTTAGGATTTGGCATAAAAGGTTTAATGATAGGGGTTGGGTTAGGACTAATATTGTTTTGAGTGAGGCTGATTTGGAGCGATTGCTTCACAAGTTTGCTTTTAGGACTGGTAAGAATATTAGTCTTATAAACCCTGTGCTTGAGGGTATTTTACCGGAGGGGTATCGGGTAACTGCATTATATAGGCGTGAATTATCGCCCATGGGGAGTAATTTCACTATCAGGAAGTTTAGGTCTAAACCATATACCTTGATTGAGTTGATTCAGCGTGGATTTATTTTACCATGGGCTGCTGCTGTTCTTTGGAGACTTGTTGAACTTAAGAAGTTCATCTTTATTATTGGTCCTTCTGGTTCAGGTAAGACTACTTTATTGAATGCATTGGCTAACTTGATACATCCTAATTATAAGGTTATATCTATTGAGGATATTCAGGAGCTTCATCTGCCCTATCACCCAAGTTGGAAGCCCTTGATTACTAGGGAAGGGAGTTATGCCAAAGATTATACTATATTTGACTTGGTCAGGATTGCTTTGAGGGAGCGGGCTGACTATATATTGTTAGGTGAGAGTAGAGGGGAGGAGGCTAGACTGATTTTTCAAGGAGCAGCGACTGGACATGGTTGTTTAACAACGTTCCATGCATCGAATATAGATGAGTTGATGGCTCGTTTATCGGCTAAGCCGATATCGGTTGATAGAGAGATGCTGAAGTTAATAGATACTGTTGTGGTCGTTAACTATCATAGGGTTGGGGGTCGGCCTATTAGGAGGGTTGTGAAGATTTTGCGTCAATTAGGTGGTTGGCGGCCAATATATGAGTCTAGGAATGGTGAGACTATCAATGATAATCATGCTATTTCTGATATTGATTTATCGAGGGTTTTGAGACATGAATCCTTCCTTAGTTATCTGGTTAGACTAGGGGCCTCCTCTCCCCCTGAGTTCATTGATAGAGTGCGTTTATATTATGATGGGCATTATGAGTACCGTGAGGGATATTGGGTGCTTAGAAGTGTCTCGTAGAATGGTATTTTCCGGGAAATATCGTTTAAGTATTAGGATGGAATCCCTTTATCAATTTATCGAGAGAGTTCTAATTCTATATAAACGTCCTGAGGATGCTGTTCCTTGGATGAGTGGTGTATCTATTAGGAATAGATTATCGATTTTATTTATCTCCTCCATATTCTTATTCTCCATTATATTTACATATTTAATCTATTATCTTGATCTCCCTATTTATTATCATTTTTTCTCTCTGCCCGTGGCGTATCTTTTTACATCGGTTGTTCTTAATGTATATCTGTTGGGCTTGGAGAGTGATGCCAATAATTCATTGAATCTTGAGTATCCAATTTTCTTATTGTTGTATGCTGTGTCATCGAGAATAAATATGTATAATTTCTTTCACCTGGTTGTTAATAAGTTTGGTGACTTGCTTAGATATACTAGCCGCATCCTAGGGCGTTGGGTAATTGATTATGAATTATCTGAATCTTCATTGGATAACATATTGTTTTCATCTTTGGAGAGATTTAAGGAATCGATGTTTAAATATTTTGTTAGGGACTTGGTTAGAGTTAGGGCTTACAGTGGCGAGGTTAGTAAGTTTTTGGAGAATGCTCTAGAGAATCTATATCTGGATATTAGCACAAATTGGGAGAATAATTGGAGGAATATGGTTGGTAGACTGGAGGTTATATTGTTGCTCTTCGGATTGTCTCCCGCTATAATAATGTCTGTTATTAGTATAGCTTCTTCTGATTTGGTATCCGATATTTTTCTAATCCTCGCTATATTGATTCCTGTTGCGGGGTATATTATATATATTTATTTGGATAGAAGTTTGTATAGGTTGCCAGTGGATGCTGGGCTAACATTTAATAGTAGGATCTTATTATTTACAATCTGTTTATCGAGTTTAATTTATCTACTCAATTACTATGGTGTTTTCTCCCTAGATTATTTTGAGGTATTTGCCTACTCAATTGTTGTTTTAATTATTTATCCATCGATTAAATCGTTGTATGCCTGGTTTTTAGAGAGGTCTATTGATAGGGATTTGTCGAATTTTTTGTTTAATCTGGAGGATATGATGCGGAACGGCTTCTCTATTAGGGAGGCTTTGGCTAGGATAGAGGTTAACGGCTTCGGGAGATCCTTTAAGAATATCGTCGGTAGGATGAAGCATTATTTCGAATTTGGTGATAGGTGGTCTTTAATTAATATTCCTATATACTCTAGGCTCGCGAAACTCTCCATAAGACTGATTACTTATATATCAGATATGGGTGGTGGGTTAAAGGAGATTATATTTTTGAGGAAGCTTAGTGAGCAGTATATGCGTCTAAAAAGAAATAAGTTTTCATCCGCATTACTTCCCCTGGTAACTGGTGTAATGATTGTGTTCCTAGGCTTCTATAACTTCTGGATACTGGAGACAATATTTACTCAATCAGGTGGGCAGACAATACCCGCGTATAGCCTGATGTTGAATGTATTTAAGGATGCTGCAACATTGTATAAGTTAATTTATTTGGAGAGTATCTTGGTATCTGGCTTACTTATATCGAAGTCCATCCATAACGATATTCACTATACATATCCTACCCTAATTTTATTATTAGCATATATAATTAGTTTAAGAATATTCCCATTTTGACCAGTGATGTATCCAGCGTATATTGTCATTATATTTGTGCCTAAAGACTCGTTGATAGAGGTCGGAGCATTAGGTAAAATATTGTTTAAGAGGGGTTATTATATTTATGTTGGGTCTGGGGGGAGGAATCCATATTTACGGATTAAGAGGCATTTTACAAAGAGGAAGAGGGTTAGATGGCATATAGATTATTTGACTCGTTATTATCCAGCTGTTGATGGATACATTATTCATGGTTTGGATGGTGGAGAAGTTGAATTAGCGAGGCTCCTAGCTAGATGCCTATCTTCTATCAAGAGGTTTGGAGCAAGTGATAAACCATCTAAGTCTCACCTTTTTTACATAAGTAATCTTGGAGAGCTTACCAATATTTTGCGCTATTTAGAAGAAATATTTATCTTAGAGAGGGTATTTATTAGGAGATAGAGATTATAAGATCAAATAGATATGGTTATTAATCGATTAATGCGAAGCTGAGGTATTTTTATGGCGTCTATAAATTTTTTTAATATAAATAATTTTATTTAGATACAAGAGATTAGGTCATTTTATTGAGAATGCTATAAATAATGCGAATGATCATAGTTAACTATTAATAGTCATATCAGAAAATTTCTATACATATAGTATAAATATCATAGCTATTTCGTATTCGATGTATGTAAAAGATTATATTATAAAATTAAAATAAAGATATGTATGAATAATTTTGAGATCTATCCATAACCGATTTACTATTTTTAATTAATTCAATTATATTGTTTTTTTACTATTTAATTAAATAAAATAATTGAGCGGGCCCGGTGGGATTCGAACCCACGACTTCCGGCTCTCTACATTACTCCGCAGGCCGGCGCCCTATCCAGGCTAGGCCACGGGCCCCCTAAAAATACTATAAAATACACTGAATTTAGGTGTATATTTATTGAAGAATATGTTACTTTGGTTGTTCTTTATTTGCTATAATTTTCTCTATTTGCTGTATAACACGTTCCACTCCTATATCGGCTATTAGGGGGCCCATTCTGGGTCCGCGGTCTCTCCCTATAATTATTTGGTAAAGGGTTTTGAAGAATTTTCTTGGGCTTATTCTGTGTCGCCTTGCTACTGTGAATATTTTGCCCTGTATTTCTTCCCCATCACTTAATCCTCTTATTTCTTTGATTAGGTCCTTTAATGCGGTTATTGTAGTATTATCTAGCTCGATTTCTCTTTCTCTCTCTGGTGTTGGTCCGAAGTCCTTTACCCAATTTATGGCGTAAGTTATAATGTCGCTTATTTCTTTGGAGTCTACATTATATCCATATTTTTTTAGGCGTGTAGTTATGAATTCAGTTTCTTTTCCTTCTGGTGCTACTTCAGCTAGGCTAAGTACTAGGTCATATGGTACTTTTATATCTGGTATCTCCCCCAGTCTATAAGAGTATTCTAGTAATCCCTTCATTCTCTCCCTTTTCAATGGATTCTCTATTTTTAGTCTTCCGAAGTATACGTCTTTATGCATATCTAGTTCTCTCATCATCTGGACTACTGTGTTGAAGCTCACTTTCCTCGTCCCTGTAAACCTTTTTAATAGGAATAGGATTAGGCTTTCGGGGGCTCCGTATCTATACCATAGTTGGGGTGTGAATACGTTTCCCCTTGATTTAGAGACTTTTCTTCCACTTGTGTCTAGGAACATTTCGTATCTTACGTGGTAGGGTGGCTCGAATTTTAGGATTTCTTTTGATATCCTATCATTTACTCTTACTGAGTCTGCTATGTCTTTTCCATATGCCTCGAATCTAATGTCTAGCATTCTCCATCTGGCTGCGAATTCACTCTTCCAAGATAGTTTTCCATCTGCTTTATATATGTAGGCCCAGCCTTCATATCCACATCCCTCATGCCACTTTCCCCTTATTTCGGCACCTACACATCTATATTTTACCTTCTTTCCATTGGGGTCGTATTCATATGCTTCTGTGGTATATATTCTTCCACAACGCTTACATATGGCGAAGTATGGTAGTGTTCTCAGGAATTTATCTTGCTCCGTTTCTTCATATATTATTTGGCCTACTCTTCTCCAGTTTAGAAGTATCTCATGGATCTCATTAACCATTTTGCCGCTCTTATATACTTCGTATGCTGACTTATGTGTATACTCTATCCCGGCTTTGTCGAGTGCCTCGAGTAGTAGGCTACTCATGTGTTTACCGTATGATTCGTGGCATCCGTATGGATCGGGTATTAGGGAGACTGGCCAGAGTAAGTAATTTTCAAGTTCTTTGGGTAGTCCTTCAGGTATCTTTCTTAAGCCATCTAGGTCGTCTGAGAACGCTATTGTCTCGCTATTGTATCCCATGTCTTTAAGGGCTAGTGATACTGCATATGCTCTTACTGCGTCCGCCATGCTTCCCACGTGTGGGATTCCGGAAGCCCCTAATCCACTCTCTGTCCTTATTAAGTCTAAGCTTCTACCTAGTTTTTTCTCGCGTTCTATTAATTCATGGGCCACTTTATCTATCCAGGTTCCCCTACCTATAATCTCTTTTGTACTCATTTATCCACAGCCTCTATAATATTGTCTATTCTTAGTAAATAATTATTAATGGGTTTTATTGGATGTATAAGTATTTGATTATCGTGTTTAGTCCACTTAGGATAGCCTCTTTCTGTGTGTCACTGCTTACAATAATTATTATATCCCCCTCATTTAATGTGGTTTTCTCTAGGATTTCCTCTTTTATATCACTTCTCCATATATCTATGGGGAGGCCTGAGTCGGGGAATATAAGTTTTCCATCTTTATATTCTAATATGATGGCCCCCCTCCCTCCATTTCTAATGATCTCATCTCTGAACTCTAGTATTGACCCTATCTTATTTGAAAAGCCTTTTACCACGAATACAGCTGTCTCACCGGATATGCCAGTCTCCATATCGACGTGTATCTCTATTATACTATTGATTTCATTTATCAAGTTTTTTCCATAGCTAGTTAATCTATGGCCACCTCTATAAGCCTCAATTATATTTAATTGTTTTAATGTGTTTAGGATATTTCTGATGGTGGCTTCTCCCATATTTAGTTTTTCACTTAGGTAGTATCTTCCCACATACTCCATCTCACTTATAATCTTCAGTATTAGGAATAATTCGGCAGGGCTGACTAACCTTCTACCAATGGATCTATTTACTTCTACCAATATTTTCTCCCAATTTTGCATCAAATAATATTATTGTTTATATCTATTCAATAAGCCTTTGCCAAATAGCATATGTGTCCTGGTTTACCGCACCATATACATGGCCCTTCTCCCTCTAGGTTAAGCGGCTTCCCCCTAGTCTCCAGTCCATCTAATGCTTCTTTGATCTCGTCCGCACATTCTTTTCTACCGCAGAAGTAGACTTTATAAATTTTTCTACCGTGTTCTCTATACGTTTTTATTAATTCTTCTTTACTATTGACCTCAATTATATTTTCCCTTAGTCTTTTCTCGGCTTTTTCCCTTAGGTTTCTCAATATATCCCTCGCCTCTTTTTGTATATGTTCTATTAGTTTTTCGTAGGGTATGGTTTTTCTTTGTCTAATATCTCTCCGGAATACTGTTACTTTGTTTGTATCTACTTCCCTAGGCCCTATTTCTATTCGGAAGGGAACTCCTCTCATGTCATAGTAGTAATATTTTTCTCCAGGTGTTTTTTCACTGTTGTCGAAGACTACTTTAAAACCTTGGCCTTTTAATTCGCTATATATTTTTTCACAATACTTGTCTATTTTTTCGTTGCTGTATCCGGATTTATATATGGGTATTATAGCTACTTGGATTGGTGCTATTTCGAAGGGGAGGACAGCGCCATATTCGTCTCCATGGACTAGTAGGATTGATGCGAGTATTCTTGATAGTCCTATTCCATAGCAGGTTGAGTGTGGGTTTACAAGTTTTCCCTCTTCATCATGAACTTGTACATTAAATACTTTTGTGAAGTTTGTCCCTAGGTAGTGGGTTGTACCTATTTGTAGTACCCTCCCATCTGGTAGTAGGGTATCAAACGCATATGTGTCCACTGCACCTGGGAACTTATCGTATTCCTCTCTTTTTAGATGTATAAATGGGATGCCCAGCTTCTCAGTTGTTACTCTATAGAATATTTCTGCATCCTCGATAGTTTGGTCTCTTGCCTCTTTCTCGGTGAAGTAGAGGTTATGTGTCTCTATCCAAAGGAATTCTCTCCCTCTTAGGAGTGGCCTTGTAGCTTTTGTCTCATATCTATATACTGCGCATGTTTGGTATCCTTTGAATGGTAATTCTTTGTAGCTGCTGAACCATAATGCATATATTGGGTATATTGCTGTTTCACTGGTTGGTCTTAATGCAAGTCTCTCTTCTAGTGGTGTGTATCCACCTTTCTCTATCCAGAATACCTCGCCTTCAAAACCCTTGATATGTTCCTTCTCCATTCTAAGGTTCTTCTCTGGTATTACTACTGGAAATAGGAATGGTTGATGCCCTGTTTTCTCCAGTTCCTCTTCATATAGTTTAATGATGTTTTTCATTATTGTCATGCCGAATGGTCTGTATACAACGAATCCCTTGACCCCATATCTAATGTCTATTATCTCGGCTCTATCTAAAATCTCTGAATACCATTCACTCATGTTTTCATATTTGTCTGGTAATGCTGCCTCTACCACTTCTACCATGTGTTTACACCATTATTATCATGTTTTGCAGTAATATCTAATTAAAATATTCTTGGTTATTAAGGTTTATAATGCTTCGAGTCCCTCATCTCTAATGAAGTTCCTGAAGGTTGTTGCATCAATATACATATATTTATTGTTAAACATGACATAGACTTCTTTTGTGTCCCTAATTGAGTTAATTAATGCTATTAATTCTTCATAGTCTTTTTCTGTATATTTATATCCGTATTTGTATCCATTTCTACCGTGGAGTCTCCAGTAATGTATTTTGCTTGTAGTTATTGGTTTGTTCTTGAATGGGTCCACGCATAATACAATATCTTCTTTTCTAAATAGTGTTATAATTTCTTCATTAAACCATGAGCTGTGTCTAGGTTCTATAATTAGTAATAAATCTGCTTTATTTAACTCTCTTATTGTCTCTGTAGCTTCATTTGTTAGGGTACACTTCGGTGGTAGTTGTATGAGGACCTTGTTTGCTTTTAGTAAATTACATATTTTTAGGGTTTGCTCCCATGACCAAAAAACTTCATCCGTATGTTTTAATAAACCATATCCATCTCTTGATCCAGGTAATTCCCCCCTATATCTTCTCCATGTAGGGCTGGTTATTGGATGTGTTATGCCTTGGAATGCCTTAACTATGAACTCGAAGTCGTTGGGGGCCTCTTCTCTCCATTTAGCTAATGTACTCTCTCTCGGTATATTATAGAATGTGGTTTGGACCTCGACTAGTTTAAATTCTCGGAAATATTTTTTCATTGATATGGGGTATCCACAGCAACCAATTTTAACTCTCATAATAATTATAATTATTTCATTTTCTAGATAGTTTTATTTGGCGTAAAGATTTAAATATAGGATAGATAAACCTATTTATAATTTTATGGCACCAACTCATTTTACAGTTAAGGTTGCTATGATATCAATCTTTACATCATTATCCGTTGCCTCAAGGATTATGTTGGCTTTTCTCCCAAATATCTCTCTAACGACTCCTTTAACCATATTATCGAGTTTCTATCTTGGTTCACTTGGTGGTTTCTTGGTTGGTTTTATATCAATGATTATTAGTGATATGTACTTGGGTTTTGGTCCTTGGACGATTGTTACCTCTATTTCCATGGGGTTGGTGGGTTTTTTATCGGGTTTTATATTACCTCGGGTGCGTGATAAGGTTTTATTGTTTGTGTTGGCTTATTTATTGACACTGTTTTATGATGTGGTTACTAGTATATTAACTATCTCTGTGTTTTTTGGCACTCCTGTTTGGGTTGCCTTGATTAATTTGTTTACCCCTGTGTTTATTGGGGTTGTTCCGTATCCTATGGGGCCTGTTCATGAGTTCTCGACTGCTTTTTTATCGACTTATTTGTTGGGTCTATTTAGGCGTAATGAGTATATTAGGGTGATGTTGGGTGAGTAGTCTATCGGTTTATAGGGTTTTGGCGGCTGTGTTATTGGTTTGGGCGGTTATTTCCACAGTTTTTCTGGGTTATTATTTTAATTTATATGTTGATGTGGAGAGAAGTAAGGCTTCCTTATCTAGTAGGATTAGTGAGTTTCAAGGTGTTCTGGATAATTTGAAGAATGAGTTGCGTAACTTAAGTAATCAGTTGGAGCTTTATAATAGATCATATATGGATACAATATCTAGATTGAAGTCTTTGCTGGAACGTTCTGTAGCTATTTTGGTTATTGACTATGGTAATGGTACTATAGAGCATCATAAGGTGTATTTTGTGGAGGGTGTTAATAATACGGTTTTTAACTTAACTATTTCTGTTGCTGTTGTGAACTATACTTATTATGCATCTTATGGTGACTATTTTATTAATGGAATAAATGGTGTTTATAATCGGAATGTTAATTCTACCAGTGGTTATTATTGGATGTTTTATGTCAATTTTAGGTTATCAGATAAGGGTGCGTTTCAGACTAAGGTTTATGATGGAGATGTCATTATTTGGAATTATACATATGTTTCTTGGGGATAGCCTATTTTTAGATTCTATGGCCTAATTATTTCTTTGTTTGTCACTAAATAGGTTATTAGTTTATGTGGAACTATCTCGAAGTACGGGTTTCTCACTACTATTAGGTTCTTTTCTCCACTATATATTTCTCTTGGGTCCCCGTACTTTATTAATACGTCTTTATTAGTGTATTTAAATTCGTCTCCTGTTACGATGAAGGGTTTTTTATAATAGTTTGCTGCTATGGCCAGAGGCTTGCTCCCAATCTTATTTACTATATCTTTATTTGGTAGTATTGCATCGCACCCAATTACTACTATGTCGGCTTCTTTAATCAGTTCTGGTAGGTATATGTCTATCGTTAGTGTTGTTTTTATTCCTGTCTCGGCCAGCTCTTCTGCAAATTTTATTCCCTCCATTGTCGGCCTGCTTTCTGATAAATAGATTTCTTTTACATAACCGTTTTTATATAATGTTCTGAATATGTTTAGTAATGTTTGGCTTCTACTATATGTTACTATTCTCAGATTCTTATCTAGTATTTTGGTTAGGTTGTGAGCTATCTTTACATCCATCCGCTTCAATTCATTGATTAGGTCCTCTGGACTTGTTTTTCCACTCCTTATTTGGTCGTTAATATGTTTTAGTATCGCCATTGTTGGGTGTTTGTTGGCGGCGTATTCGATTATTTCTGCTGCTTTTTCCTTTGGTAGATCCTTAATTTTCTCTAATATTTTTAGTGCCATTTGTTTTGAGCCTAGTGTATTATCATTGATTATATTTATTATTTCTTTTAAGGACATCTTTTCTCTAAATAAAAGTTAATATACTTACTAGGCTAAATATTGGTTAGCAAGGTGGATGTGATGCCGAAGAAGAGGAAGAATCGTGGTAGGGCTAAGAGGAAGGGTAAGGGTAGAGAGGGATATACGTATTGTTCTAACTGTGGTGCTAGGATTCCTAGGGATAAGGCGATTAGGGTTGAGAGGTGGGTTTCACTGGTTGATAGGCAGTTGGAGAAGGAGCTTAAGAAGCAGGGTGCGGTGATATTTAGAAAGAAGATTGTTAAGGAATATTGTGTTTCATGCGCCATTCATTTCGGTGTAGTCAGGATAGGTGGTTATGCTGAAAGGTTGGCTAGGGAAGAGACTTGATTTTCGTATATTTTGGATCCTAACTTACTCTGCTAAATATTTTGAGTAGTTGCTTTATATCTTCATCATTATGTCTGTGAGTTAGACATATTCTTATAATTCCTCCTAGATTATCTACATATATATTCTCCTTTTCCAATTCCCTATATAATACATTGGTTTTCTCATCGGTTTGTATAGATATTATTCCTGCTCTCTCGTCTCTCTGTATTGGTGTTAATATTTTGTATCCTTTTTTCCTTAGTTCATCTATCATCCAGCCGCCTAGGGATAATATTTTATTCTCTATCTCTTTTATACCTGTCTCATTTATCTCTTTTAGGTTGTTTAATAGGGTTTTAAGTGTTGATTTTTGAATTACGTTGCTTAACTTTTCTATTAGGTTGTATGGCCTTTTTAACTCTTGTATTTCGATTGTGTCTTGGTTTATGTATATTATTCCTATTTGATTCGAGCCTGATACGAAGTATGGGTTTGATATTAGGATGTCTGGGTTTATTTTTTTGGAATTTATGTTGATTGTTCCTAGTGCGTAGGATATGTCTAATATTAGCTTTATGTTATTTGAGTACAGATATTTTGCTATATCTTGTATCCTTATCCTGCGACCTGTTACTGGTTTTACTAGGCTTGTTATTAGGCTGAATATGTGTCGTGGGTTGTAGTGTTCGAATATTTTTTCATCGAGTCTTTTGGGTGGGGGTATGTATTCTAGGGTCATCCCGGCTTTTCTTATCAATTTTGAGGTCTCGATGAGTATTTTATTTTCATCATCGAGTACTATATTGATTGACCTGTCTATTCCCTCGACAAGTAGGTGTGGTAGGAAGTACCAGGGTTTTATGTTATTAGTTAGGTATATGTCTCTAGGCTCTATTTTAAGTAGTGTTGAGATTTCTTTCTTCACTTCATTTATTAAATTATTTGTTTCTGTTGTTATTTTTATCCAATCTTTTCTTTCCGTTGGTGTGAGTCTGAAATCTATTTTTTTCATGTTTGGTCAAAATAAATATTTACATATTATTTGGTTATAATAATGATTTGTATTTCTGTGTTGTAGTGGTGGTGATGAGTCAGTATTCTATTGATAGGGTGAAGCGTTATATTTTTGGTGATATATTGGTTTCTCCATCTATTAATAAGGCTTTAAAGAAGTGGAGGAATCTATTTGGGGTTAGTCAGGTTGATTTGGCGGAGTGGATGGGTATTTCTCCTTCAGTGATTTCTGAGTATGAGAGTGAGCGTCGTAGGACTCCTGGAACTAGGTTTCTTAAAAAGTTTGTTGATTCTTTGGTTGAGTTGGATCTTAGGAGGGGTGGTAGGGCTCTTTCTCTTGTCTTGAATATGGCTTTGGGTGAGGATATCCCTGAGCCTGTATTGGTTATTAAGGATTTTATGGAGCCGTTTAGGGCTTCTGAGTTTATTGATGTTGTTGATGGTGAGGTATTAGCTAATGGAGATTTGGTTGATAAGTCATTATTGTATGGTTTTACTTTAATAGATAGCTTGAAAGCTATTTTATTAATGAGTGGTGATAGTTTCTTTAGGCTTTTTGGTAGGACGACTGAGAGGGCTGTGATATTTACCAATGTTTCTACTGGGAGGTCTCCTATGGTGGCTGTTAGGGTATATCCTCTGAAGCCTAGGATGGTTGTAATCCATAGGCCTAGGGTTGTTGATAGGCTTTCTATTAAGCTGGCTGAGAGGGAGAGGGTTATCTATGTTTTATCCAATGTGGAGTCTGATGATGAGCTTGTGGATAGACTTATAAGATTTTCGGAGGGGTTGTTGGGTAGGTAGTTACGATGTTCCTAGAACCACTTTATGTTTCAACACTTCTATATGGCTTTGGTATAGTATGCCTAATCGGCCTTACGGCATTTTATTTAAATGTTTTAACGTTGGATGGATTTGTAGCAGGCTTGATTGTGGGTGTTCCGATTCTGGTATTTGGAGGGTTTGATAATTTTATTCTATTGTTAAGTTTCCTTATCTTGGGTAGTGTTTTGTCGAGGATTGGTAGGGATATTAAGAGGTTATATAATCCTATTGGTGAGAAGGTTGGGACGAGGGCTTGGCCAAATGTTGTTGCTAATGGTTTTTGGCCGATGATATCATCTGTTATGATTTACTTTTTTAAGGATCCCTCTGTTAAGCTGTTGTGGGAGATCTTTTTTATGGGGTCTTTGGCGAGTATGGTGGCTGACACTTCGGCGACCGAGATAGGTATGTTGAGTAGGCATAAACCTAGATTTATAATTGATCCTGATAGTTATGTGGAGCCTGGGTCGTCCGGTGGAGTGACTTTATTGGGTAGTTTAGCTAGTATACTTTTCTCTATATTGTTTGGTTTCCTTGCATATTTGGTGAGTGGTTTTAATCCATTGACTAGATTTACATTGATTGGTTTTTCTCCATTGATTTATTCTAAGGGAAGGGAATATGTTATATTATTTGTTATTGCTGTTTCCGGTGCGTTGGGGAGCTTTTTCGATAGTTTCTTGGGGGCTTCTATTCAGGGTAAGTATAAGTGTGTTGTATGTGGGAATGTGGTTGAGTCACATATTCATTGCGGTAAGGAATCTATGTATTTATCTGGAGTTAGGTTTATTGATAATCATATGGTTAATTTTATATCTGGTTTTGTTGGTGGGGTTATCGCCGTAATCCTCTTTTCCTTAATTTAATTTCTGAATAAACTATATCCTTCTCTTCATCACCTACTATTCCCATTCCATACATTAGGTCTATTAGTTCACTCATTTTTATTAACGGATATACGTTGATTCCCATTTTCTTTAACCTGGGTATCCCTCCATCCTCCCTGTCCAAGATTACCACTGCCTTATTTATACTACATTTATACATATTTTTCAGTATTCTCGATATTCTACTTATTGTTTTACCGCTACTGATTAAATCATCTATTATTAGTACTTTATCGTTTGGGTCTAGGGTGCCTATTAAGACCTTATTCTCGTATTTGCCGAAGAGGGCGAATGGCTTCCCCATCTTTATGGATGAGGGAATTACTAGGAGTGATCCTTTGTTCATGATCCCTACTAGTTTCGTTACATCTGTATCTATATTCCTGTTCTTTATTTTATATATTATAAAGTCGACGACTTTATCTAGATATCTAGGGTTGTTGGCTAGAAGTGAGAAGTCTAGGTAATATTGTGTATGTATTCCATTGGCAAGTATATAATCTCCGAAGGAGAGTATTCCTAGCCTGGCTATTATTTTCACGAGCTCCTCCCTAATTTCCAAGCTAATCAACTCCATTAACCTAAATGTGGGATATTTTTCAGTATTTATTTGGATTTTATTAGTGGATACCTCCTTGATATAATATTATCGCGGAGTCTTATATAATTATAAGGGGTTGTTTGTTAATTTATTAATTATCGAGTTATCTCTACTGCTTGTCGGGGGGTGTATCGATTGGTTAGAGTTGGTATTAATGGTTTCGGTAGGATTGGTCGGATGTTCTTCAGGAGTTCTTTGGAGATTGATGGCGTTGATGTAGTTGCAATTAATGACATAACTAGTGTCTCTCTCTTGGCCCATTTATTGAAGTATGATAGTATACATGGTAGGCTGAATCATAGTGTATCGGTGAATGGGGATAATATTGTTGTTGGAGACATGGAGGTTAAGGTATTTAGTTATAAGAATCCGGCTGAGATTCCTTGGCATAAGAAGGATGTTGATGTCGTTGTTGAAGCCTCGGGTATTTTTAGGGAGCATAGGGCAGCGTCCCTTCACTTAGGCAATGGTGTAGAATATGTCTTTGTATCCGCCCCTATGCCAGACCCAGATATAATGATTCTTCCATATCTTAATGAGAGTGAATTTGATGGGAGTAAGCATAAGGTCGTTTCAATGGGTTCGTGTACTACGAATGCATTGGCTCCCTTGATTAAGGTTTTGGAGGAGAATTTTGGTATTGAGGCTGGTCAGATGACTACTATACATGCTTATACAAATGATCAGAGGTTATTGGATAGTGTTCATAGGGATTTTAGGAGGGCTCGGGCTGCGGCTGTCAATATTGTCCCAACCAGTACTGGTGCGGCTAAGGCAATTTTCCAAATATATCCACATCTAAAGGGTAGATTGAATGCTATCGCTGTTAGGGTTCCTGTTAGCGATGGGTCTTTAGTGGACCTAAATGTATTGGTTTCTAAGGAGGTAAGTAAGGAGGATGTGAATAAGGCTTTCAGGGAGGCTGCGGAGGGTGAGTTATCTGAGTCCCTGCTGTATATTGAGGATCCCGTTGTATCTAGCGATATAATTGATTTACCATATCTATCGATATATGATAGTCTACTCACTTCAGTTAGTGGGGGGCGTGTCGTTAAGACGGTGGCTTGGTACGATAATGAGTTTGGGTATTCCTATCATTTGGCTAAGTTGATTGGGAGATTGGTTGGATGAGGATAGGATTCGATGTATAGTTGCCTAAAATCTTTTTATTCTAATTTACTAGGGGATTATGTCAATGGTTTCTTGAGTGGGTTTGAGACTAGGGAGATTTATTTGGATGAGTCGCTATATATGTTGACTCGTGATTCTGTAGTGGTTAATCCGGTGAAGCTTTATGATTTGCTAGGGGCTAGTGAGACTTTGGGTGTGCGTAGGAGACCGATATATGGTATTATGTATAATTCCCGTAGATTAAATAGGGTTCTGAGACTGTTTTCCTATAAACACAATATATTGTCTATCGACCTTACTCTACTGCATGGGGTTGGTGGTGTTGATGATTCTGTTAGGTATAGTGATGTTATTCAATTGGGTAGAGGTAAGTTGGAGGGTTTTCTGGATGGGAGGCGTGTTGTGAAGCTTGATGGTGTCGGTGGGGTGGAGGTAGTCTTAGGCAGTTCACTACCCGTATTTGTCGCTACGGATGAGGATCTGGTCTCTGCCTTGATGGGTTATATGTATGTATCTAGAATTATATTGTCGTTTTTGGGGGAGTGGATTCTTTTCAATAAATTTGATTTTCTTGGTGGAAATGGAGTTGAGGATCTTAGGATTACTCCTGTTGATAAGGATTTGGAGTATACTGTGAGGCATGAGTCTTTGATTGGTTTCTTGGTTGAATGTGGTGGTTATAAGTTTTTGGAATATATATAATTTGTCATACTAAGTTTTTCCTATTTACGTTTATGAGGCCTAATTCATTTAATAAGATTACTATCTCCCTTATTTTGTTTCTCGTCTTGATTCCTTTATCTGTTATTCTATATAGTCTCTTCCCATCCTCCCTTCTTATCTCCTCTATTAATCCCCCTTCTATCATCTGGCTTAGTTTCTCTTTTACCCTTGGATTGGGCATATTTGAGTAGGTGCATATATGACTTATCGTTACCCCTTCCTTGTTGAGGGATTCCAATATATCTAACAATATTACTAAATCTGGTCTATATTTCACTTCTCATTACCTTTTCTTTAGCTTCTAGCATCATTAAAACGAGACTTGTAAATGCAAATAAGTCGAAGTATATTACAGCAATATATGTGAATTCGCCTGGAAAAATGAGATTAATTAACCGTCCAGTCATTATTAATAATTGTGATATTATCCAAAGACTACTACTAAATAGTTTATGTTTATTCCTAATTGTAATGGATGTAAAAATTATTAACTCAACAATTAATATAGTTGACATGATTCTCAATATGTCTGTAAATTCTATGCCAAATGGGAGTCCTATAAAAATCAATGATAAGCCAGTTCGCAAGTTCTCGGTTCTTTGATAGGAAGTAATTAGTAGCATGAGCCCTATAATTAAATATAAGTTGTAAAAGATATACGATATTTCATTAATCGTTTTTAGAGTATTCTCAGGAATAGACATCGTAATATCTACAGCTAGGGATATAGTGTTCATAATGAATAGGAATAATGAAGATATAAAAAAAGATGTAAATCCATAATATATTAATTTAATTTCTTTTAATTGAAATGTTTTATAGATATGATTTATCGAATTAAATATATACCATGTGAATATTGAAATCAAACCACCAAAAGCAGCTGATAAAGCTAAAAGAATCGATGTAAACCCCGGCATCTCTTAGCACCACTCCAAAAAATATTTTATATATTAGTGTTAATTACTACTAAAGTATGTATCTGAATTAAGTATTTATTTATTATTTTTTTATTAAAAATGCTCTATGTGGGAGGATAAATATGGATACCAGGTACAATGTTAGTTTGCTTATCGGTGATGACGACGTTCCAAAGGAATATGTTGATTTTTTAGAAGATGTAGGTAAAAAGATTCTAAAGAGCTTAAGAAAGGCTCTTTCAAGACTAGTTATTGATGATGAACTACTTAAAAAGGCTGTATATCATCTAGTTGGAAGAGGGAAACTTGTGCGCGGAATATTTAGTTATATTTTGGGTATTTCTATTGGGGGAGATAAAGAGAAAATTTTAATAATATCGACATCCGCAGAACTCTATCACACCGCTAGTCTTATTCATGATGACATCATCGATGATTCAAGCTTTAGGAGAGGGCTTCCTACAGTGCATAGACAATATGGTATAAATAGGGCCATAATTGCGGGAGATTTATTGATAGTTTATCCAAATTATCTATTATCTAGTCTAGGCGGTGATGTGATTAGGATATTTGCTGAAGCAGGAATAAATCTGTGCGATGGAGAGGCTTTAGAACTTAATTATCTTGGGAGAATATATAATGTAGATCTAGAAGTTTATAATAAAATCGTGTATAAAAAGACTGCTATCCTTTTCGAGAAAGTTTTAGAAGCAACCGCATTAGTGGCGAGGAGAAATGATTTAATACACATATTTAAAAAATTGGGTAGGTATCTTGGTATGGCTTTCCAATATAGAGATGATGTACTAGATTTTGTAGGCGATCCAAATACTATGGGGAAACCAAGTGGTATGGATGTGGGCAAACCAAATTTAATCGGTGTATTGACTAATACTTATAATATGGAAATAAATAAAGCACTTGAATATTCTTATGAATTGATATCTAAATATATGACTAAATCGCAAGCGATTATAGATGACATACCACTAGAATCTTTTTATAAAAATATTCTGAGATTACTAATTAATAAACTAGGAGTAAGGAGGGGTTAAGATGCTTAATCTACTGATAATAATCACATATATTATTATTCTAGTATCTTTTTTGCATATATTTTTTGTAATAAGATATACATATAAAAGGAGATTGCTTGAAAAATTTATATTTATAATTCAGTTTTTTCTAATATTACTAGAATTTGGATTGTATACTCATATGATGTATATTAAAAATTATCTTTTTGATATAGTTTTTGAATATATGTATAACGGAGCATCTTTTATACATGTAATATCTTCTATTATATTTGGTAACACGTATCTTATTCTATCATTCTTTCTCATAATAAGCATGGGAATAATTAGGATTATATTAAATGGATACATGGGGAGAATTGAGTTTAGGAAATTTATATGGGGAACCTCCTTATATGTTATAGTTTTACATATAATTATGATTTTTTCAGGAATATATTCTAATAGAGGCATAACCATAAATAATGGGATGGGAGGTTACATTTATCAAGATGAACCCATGATTATTATCACATATGTTTTTATATTTTCATCTGTTTTAATGAGTATTCTTCTTGGATTACTTATTTCTACTACATGGATAAAGAAATTAGATAGGATCCTCAGAATAATTAGAAAGATAATTAATATAGCGATTGTCTTTCTTTTTATATCGTTTATGCTTAGAATCTATATAATGATTGTTAATCAGTCGGGCAGAACCATAGCCTCCTTTTCGATAATTGATATTCTAATTATAGCTGGTCTAAGTGTATTACTGTATACGAAAGATTCTCTAAGATTGGGTTATAAAAGAGTAATAGGTAGTTTAGCATTTTCGTCCACTCTTTTACTTATATTTTTTACCATATTGAATACTTTTTTGGTTCCTCCAGTAATAATTGGTAGCTATAATGGGGTCGATGTTAATAAAGTAGCCGAGTCTATTCTTTTTTCTTCAATAGTTGGTTTCATATTAATGGGAAGAGAAGTTTATAAAAGGCCTTTTTATCCATGGTTTTCTGATGATGAAGAATATTACATAAGATTATCAACCTCCTCTATATATTTATTAATTATTTTAATATCACTGATTATGACAGTTAATTTATCCGTTCACTTTTCATATGGAGCTAATCCCATACTTAGCGAAGATTTTACATATGCTATATTTGTGATGTTTATTATTTCAGCTGTATTGCCGTCATTAATTTCATTAGTTTTAGTAAAGTGGAAGAATTTCTATATAATATATGGAATAATTTTATTTTTATTATTATTTTTCATTGGATTGAAGACATATAATCTCTTTGAACCTAAGCCATATGTTCCAATGTTATTGCTTATCCCCTTTTTATCAATAATTTATTGGGCATTTAGGAAAAAGGTGAAACAGGGTTTCTTATTGCATTCTCTCATAATGAGTATAACTTTAATTATATTATTTACTGAGAGTTATTCTGGAAGTGATTTTTATTCTTTTTATGATATTGCTAAGAGAAGATCCATACATATTTCGGGGCATTCAATTACTTATTTGGGGCATGAAATATTGAATAGCTCTAATATTGTATTGTCGAACGATGGTAATGCAAGTTTTCCTTTATATAATGGAATCGAGTTACATTTAAAAATAGACAGATTAGAATATAGTATTAAAAGATTATTTCAAGCAAATAGAGATCAAATATTCTCCCCTGGATTGCTATTGGATGATGGTGTTTCTTTAATTAAAATATCGATTGCTACCTTTACATCTGACGGAACTTCGATTAAAATAGCAATAGCTAAATATATGTATATCAATAATTATATATTGTTAACACTCACAATTATTGGAGTAATAGGATTGATAATTTTAGATAAATACCCAATAAAATAATTAATTATTTTTCAGAAATTTAATTTAATAGCCCCGCCCGGATTCGAACCGGGGTCACCGGCTATCTCCTCCAGCCGTATTCCATTGGCGCTTCTCGCGCCGATCCAGAGGCCGGCATCCTTGGCCGCTAGACGACGGGGCTCTTTAGTTCTAATTAAGTATCTTTATGTCTCTATTATTTTTATTTTTTATTATTAATAGATATGGTTATATGTTGGGTCTTTGATAATATATTGTCTATGATTGATGTGAATGTCGATCAGATTCGCCTAGTACAGCCCTCGATCGCTGTCTTGGTTAGCTCGAGTTTTGAGGGTAGGGATGCTTTGTTGACTGTTGGGTGGGTTGTTCCTGTGTCTTATGTGCCTAGTAGGGTTGCTGTAGCGATTTCTAGGGAACGCTTCTCGTACAATATTATTAAGGGTAGTGGGATGTTTGCGGTTAATATTATGGAGTTTGGGTATGTTGATAGTGTTTATAAGGCTGGTACTATATCTGGGTGGGATGTTAAGGATAAATTTAGTGTATGTGGTTTGACTAGGGGTGTTGGTAGGACGCTTCCTATCGCCGTCGTTGAGGAGGCTTTGGGGATTCTTGAGTGTAGGGTTTTAAAGATTGTTGAGGCGGGTGATCATGATTTGTTTATAGGTGATGTTGTTGATGCATATGTTAAGGATAAATATAGTACGCATTGGGATCCTACTTCTTACCGCCCTATTCTATATATTTCGGAGGGGCATTTCATGACTATTGATCCTAATAGTGTAGTTAAGTATGATATTGGTTAAGTTGATTTATTTATCTATATTTTGATTTGATGTTTAATATTATTGTTATTCTTTATTGAATCTAAGATTTATATTGATTGGTTTTCTAATTATGATGGTTAGATGTTTCTCGATGTGGAGTGTGTATGAGGATTAGGTTTGTTGCCGCTGATTCGTTAGGAGTTAGGAGTATGGCTACATATGTTGAGGCTGGGGGTTATAAGGTTTTTATTGATCCTGGTGTGGCCTTGGGTCCATGGAGGTATGGTCTTCCCCCTCATCCTATTGAGCGGGAGGCTATGGAGGAGGCGTGGAGTAGAATTGTTGATCTGGCTGAGGGGTCCGATATTATTATCTTGACTCATTATCATTTTGACCACTTTAGTCCGAGGAGGGATGTTGACAGGGTTTTTGGAGGAAAGGTTTTGTATATGAAGGATCCCGATAATAATATTAATCCCAGTCAGATTAGGCGGAGTCATTTCCTTTTACATAGGCTTCGTGAGGAGGGTGTTGATGTGGATATTAATGTATGTGATGGTGTTGAGGTTGATTTGGGGGGATTATATATAAGGTTTTCGAGGCCGGTTAAACATGGACCTGATGATAGATTGGGTTTTGTTGTTATGGTGTATTTGGAGTATGGTGGCTCCAGCTTTTTATATACTAGTGATATTGAGTCCTATGTTGATGAGGATGTATCCATGTTTATTAGGAGTGTTGATCCGGAATTAATTTATGTTGATGGTCCTCTTACATATCTTGGGGATAGGGTTCCCTCGGAGGTTATTGATTACTCGGGTTTTTCCTTGGCTGGGCTTCTTAGGAGCTTGGATAATCTCTCGAGGGTGGTTATTGATCATCATTTGCTTAGGGATAGGGATTATCATGTGTGGCTTAATAAGTATTTATTTAGGGTTATGGAGAGTATTGATGTTGTATCTGTGGCTGAGTTTATGGGGGTTAAGTTAAATCAATTAGAGGCATATAGGGATATTTTATATAGTGAGCATCCGGTGGATAGGGATGGGTAAGGCTATAATTAAGGAGGTTGTGTTGGAGAATTTTATGTCTCATGAATATTCTAGAATTCCTTTTTCACCTGGTTTAAATATAATTACGGGTCCTAATGGAGCCGGTAAATCTAGTATTTTACTAGGTATATCTGTGGCATTGGGTTTGTCTCATACTGAGAGGGGGAGGAGGCTATCTGATTTGATTCGGGTGGGTAAGGATTATGCCATTGTCTCCATTACGTTGGATAATAGTTCTGAGGGAGGTAGGCCCTTCCCCTATATAAGGAGTGATGAGGTTACGATTACTAGGGTTCTCAAGAGGGATGGGCAGTATTTATATAACGTTAATTATAAGTCTGCTAGTAAGGCTGAGGTTGAGAATCTGTTGAGGAATGCTGGGATTAATCCGAGTAATATGCTTATTATCATGCATCAAAATATGATTGAGGTTTTTGCTTTCCTAGATCCCCGTGAGAAGCTTAGGCTTTTTGAGGATGCTCTTGGGATTAGTGAGTTTAGGGAGAAGATTCTTGATGCGAGGGAGAGGCTTAGGCAGGTCTCTAGTGAGGAGGAGGAGATTAGGGGTGTTCTGCGTAATGTAGAGGAGACTGTTAAGAAGTGGGAGGAGTTATATAATAGGCTTGTTGAGAAGAGGAGGTTGATTAGTAGGCTTGATTATCTTAATAGTGAGTTGGCTTGGGGGAAGTATCGTAGGGCTTATAATGATTTATTGGCTTTGAAGGAGGAGCTTTCCCGGGTTGAGGAAGATCTCCATAACGAGGAGATCAATTTAATGAGATTTAGAAAGAGGGTTCGGGATATCGAGGTTGAGTTTAATAGGGTTCTGGAGGATATTCAGGGCACTGTTGATGATATTATAATTGGTTTGAGGTCTGGTGCTAAGGTTGATTCGGCTTCTATAGCTGATTATTTGGAGCGGATTAGGGAGTTATTCCATACTTATGGTGGTGTGAGGGGTGGTGAGGCCATATCGGAGTTCAAGGTCGATAGTTTAGAGGCTAGGATTAGGAAGTTGGAGGGTGAGATCAGTGAGTTGGATGCCAAGGTTAGGGCGCTCAGGGCAGAGGCGGAGGCACATGGTGAGGAGGTGTCTACTGATAGATCCTTGCAAGATATATTGGCTGATATACGGTTTGTTAAGGCGAGGTTAAATGATTATAGGGATGTTGATGATAGTGTTGAGGATACATATAGATATTATCTGGAGATGCATGAGGATACTAAGCGGAGGATGGAGAAGATACTTAGGGATAAGGAGGCGGCTTTGGCGGAGCTTGGGAGGCGTGTTAGGAAGTGGAGGGAGGTTGTTAGTAATTATGTTGAGAGGGTTTCCCTAGATTATAGGTCTATCTTGGAGGGTTTAGGCGGATCTGGATATGCTAAGGTCATAAATATTGAGGATGTAGATAAGGCAGGTTTAGAGTTGTATGTGGGTTTTGGCGGTATTGAGCCTACTATATTGGATGTGTATTCTAAGAGTGGTGGGGAGCGTACCGTTGCATCTATGTGTTTCTTACTTGCGCTTCAAAAATATATTACTTCACCCTTTAGGGCTGTGGATGAGTTTGATGTTCATATGGATCCTAGGAATAGGAATATTATTATGAATTATATTATTGACTTGATGCGCGGGCGTGAGGATCAGTATATAATCATTACGCCTGGCTATATATCTGATGAGTTTAGGGATGCACATATTATTGTTGTCCAGAAGTATGAGGGGCAGTCTGTTCCCAAGGTATTGGGTGGTGCTGTTGAGGAGAGGGAGTAGGGATACCGAGTTATATGAGAGGATTATTGATTTGGCTATTGGTGTTGCTGAGGGTAGGATCGACCCATTTGATGTGGATGTCGGTAAATTCCTCGATAGACTAAGTGGTCTTGATATTGACCCGGAGTTTACTGATTTACTGATGTTGGATGTTAGGGCTCTACATGGATTGGTTACCATATTGGAGGCTCAGAGTAGGAGGTTGAGGGATAGGGGGTATGGTCTCTATTTGAATAGGTTGTTGATTAGGATGGCTGTTGAGAAGCTTGGTGTTGATGAGCTTGTCAATGTGTTAAGCGCTTCTTGGAGGCCTATTATGGAGTTGGAGTATATGGATAAAGATTTGTTGGATGAAGCCTTCACTTATTATCTTAATTTAGTTGATCTTGCTTTAAGGAGTAGGTTGGTGCCTAGTTTTAGGGAGGTTGCTTTAGACATTAGTGCCGAGTTATTTAATGAGCCTATTGATTTGGAGGTTTTTGTTGAGGGGCTTAAGCGTGAGTTGATGGAGTTTTCTAAGGGGGAGTTTATTGATTATTTTGATTTTATTTATCGGGGGGATTCACCTGTATTACGGGCTTATGCAATTAGTTTCTTAATTAGTGATGGATGGGTTGATGTTAAGGTTGATAGGTTGAAGAAGAAGATTTTTATTAGGCCTAGGAGTGAGAAGTTAGTTTTTAAAGATCCTGCTAGTGTGGTGGTGGTTTTGGGGCATGGCGAGGGATAAGTTTGTTAAGTTCAGTAGGTTAGCATATTTATTGTTTTTTAGGAGGCATGGTTATCCCGGGTGTAAGGATTGGGAGTTGGAGAAGTACCTTGGTAGGAATTACAAGGAGGTTATTGCTGAGTTTAATAAATATATTGAGCCATTGGGTTTGAGGGTTGAAGAAGTTGAGGTTGAGTTTGGCGGTGAGAGTTGGAGACATTATGTTGTTAAGCCTATCTACGGTTCTTCACTTACTGATATTAAGACGAGTTCCTTGAATCAAATTGATTTGGCTGTGTTGGCTGTTTCCTTGGCTTATGTTTTATCTAGTGAGGGCGGTGTTCCTAAAAAGGAGGTTGTCGATGTATTGGCTAGGAAGTTTGGTAAGAATAGGGCGTTGATATCACTTGGTCGATTAATTAGGTATGGATATTTGTTGGAGAGGGATGATAAGCTCTATACTGGGTTAAGGACATTGTTGGAGATTGATGTGGATAAGTTTGGTGCATTATTGGTTGGTAGGTTGAAGGCTAGCTCTGAAACCTCCGGAGGAGGTTGATGTTTTCCCTCTTTAATATTTCTTCGTAGAATTTGTCGGTTGGTTCATTATATTCACTTAATATTTCTTCGATGTCCCTCCAGTTTAGGTTTTCCGACGCAATTGTTAAGGCCGCTATTTTTCCATACTTAGATATATATTTAGAGCTCTTGACGATATCTCTCCATATCTTACTCCTTTTTAGACTTTTTTGATCCCTTTTATAACGGTATATTAGTGGTAATATTTCATCTATGTTCTTTATCGTCATTCCAATTTTATCGCTTCCACATTTTGTGCATATTATTTTTTCATCTAAGTCTTTGAGTCTGGCTTCCCATATATTTTCGAGGCATTCTAGGCATATGAATGTCCTTACTTCATTTAATAGCCTGACTTTCTTGGACAATATTCTTAATTTTCTTCCTCTGTCTACTTCGATGGCCTCAAATTTTATGTCATATTTATCGATATATTCTTTTGTGAGTGGGGTTAAATTTCTATATGTTATGATCTCGATCTCCCCTTCTGCTATTCTCTTGAGTAATTTGATTGTATTCTCTTTATCATAGTCTTTTAGGCTAGTCTCTCTATAAGCCTCTAAATATGCTGGTGTACCATCTAGTACATTTCTCAACATCTCTGCCTCCCTCTTTGATAAGCTTTTTTCCCTAGATAATATTCCCATTCTTCTGGCTACATGTATTAATCTCCATAGAAATATATTGCTCGATACTACTGCCTTCTTGAAATACTCCTCAAGATATAGTCCACTAGATAATATTTTCTCTATATCTGTAGGCTTTACTCCGATGGATTTAATTATTATTCTATAAGGATCGCTTGAGACTTCTATGGTCTCTCCATATAGGTCGAATATTTTTGTTGCTAATATACTTGCTATACTGCGGTTTATTAATGTTCCTCCATGGATATTTATAAAGATCTTATTTTCTTGAGACTCTATAACGATTCTTTTATCAGTAGGGAGCCTATATCCCATCTCAAGTGTCTCGATTAATTTTTTGAGTACATTTTTATCGATGCCTAGTTTGTTTATTATATCATCTATTCCTAATCCATCTTTATAATTTTCTTCGATAATACGCTTTATTCTACCGACTTCTTGGGCTACTTCATAGGGAACAGGAATTTCTTCACCTATCCAGTGTGGTATTGCCCCCAGGAAGTCTTCTTCAGACTTTACAAATACTTTGTTTTTATATATCTGGATTATTCTCCATGGTTTTCCACTTATTATGAATTTTGTGTTGGGTTCACCATATACAGTGATGAATTCCTCATCGAGGATGCCTATTGCCTCAGATGTGTCGTCATCTATGACTAAGTACTGTTTGACTTCTGGGATCATTGATAATACACTGTAGTAGTATTCGAATAAACGTTTTCTATTTATTGGTTTCTTAATGACTTTCTCGGTTTGGTCGTAGTATAGATATCTATTTGTGAGGTTGCTTAGAAATATAAGTAATTCTTCTAATTCATCTTTCCTCAAGTCTTTATAATAGATGCTTTTACTCAGTATTGAATGGAGCTCATCTAATTCTATATTATTTTTACGTGTAAGTATTCCAGCTATCTCATGGGCCAGGACATCTAATGGTTTATTGAGTATCTTTATTTCCTCCAGCTCGCCTCTTAATACCCTTTGCTTTATCACTAATGATTCGAGGTAGTCGTCTAAATCCTGTACTATTATGGCTCCTTTTGAAACTTTTTCAATCCAGTGTCCGCTTCTACCAACCCTCTGCACTAGTCTGCTTGCCTGTCGGGGGGAGTTATACTGAATTACCATGTCTATATGGCCTACATCGATTCCTAGTTCTAGTGATGATGTGCATATGATCCCCTTTATCTTACCTGTTTTAAGCATATTCTCTATTTTTACTCTTATGTCCCTGCTTAGGGAGCCGTGGTGGACCATTATGGGTAGGTTTTCATCGTATAGATATAACCTGCTCCCTAGTATCTCCGCCATTGGTCTGGTGTTTGTGAATACTAGTGTGGCTCTATTCTTTTTTATTAGGTCTCTAATTGCCCTCACCCTAGCTACTACACTTGGGAATGTATATAGTTTTCCAGAGAGTTGGTAATCGATATTCTCTGGTCTGGGATAATATATGTCTATCTTCATCCTCTTAGTTATGTCAGTTGTTACTATAACTCCTTCTCCATGGTTTCCAACTAGGAATTTTAGGGCTTTCTCTGGTGAGCCTATTGTGGCTGATAGACCTATTCTTTGGAAGTCTCCCGTCTCATAGGCTAGTCTCTCCATGTTAATACTAAGTTGGACTCCTCTCTTTGACTCGATTAGTTCGTGTAGTTCGTCTATAATAATGTATTTTATTGAGTCTATGTGCTTCCTCATTATCTTGGTATTTAATAGGAGGGAGAAGGTTTCTGGTGTTGTTATTAATATGTCGGGAGACATTATTGCCTGACTCCTCCTCTCCCCAGTGGGTGTATCTCCATGTCTAACACTTGCTCTGAAGCCTAGTCTGTTGGCCCACCAAGCTATACGGTCGATTAAGTCTCTGTTTAATGCTCTTAAGGGAGTTATATATATTAGTTTTATTCCTTTTTCATTTTCTTCCATCATCTTCTGTAGAATTGGTAGGAGGGCCGCCTCGGTTTTACCACTACCTGTGGGAGCCATTATTAGTGTATTTTCTCCCCTCAGTATATGTGGTATCGCTTTTTTCTGGGGTTCTGTTAATTCTGTGAAGCCCCTTTCCTTTAGAAGCTCCTCTAGGGCTGGTTCAAGTAGACTATTCATTATTCTCCATCTAGATAATTATTTAAGGGAGTAATTTATTTTTGGCTTACACATATTTATCTATCTTCCACTATTACCTCATCTATACTGTGTAGTGAGGCCCCATATTCTCTCAATATTTTTTTTAGCTTATCTAGGTCGACGTCCGATCCATATATCTTCATTCTTATGCTCTCAGTATCTTGATCCATTTCAACGATCTCTGTTACAACCTTTGAGACGCCATTTACTCCTGATACTATGCCTTTCGATAAGTCGACGATCGATGGGTTGTGGGGCTTCAATACATCGAGTGTGAGGTATTTGATTTTCGGCCTTACTCCATCGCTCTCCAACTCTTAATATCCCCTCCAAGTAAATATATTATGTTTTTTTATACTATTTAATTAACATTAATTTTATTTCGCTTTATCTACCGAATATAATGTATATAATTATTGTTGTTAATACCCCTATGCCGAGCATCTTCAACCCCTCGAGTAAAATATTCCTATTTGTGATGGCTCCCATGGATAAACCTATTATGAATAGGTATGTTAGTGCTGTTCCAATTGAAAGATATATGCTTTGTATATTGGATATTAGGTTGAATATGCTTAGGAAGAGTGGTGATAGGGAGAAAATAGATGCTATTAGGGGACTCAATGCGTCTACTAGGCTTACATATATTACAGTGAATTTCTGTGCATCTGCGTATAGTGAGTCGCTGAGATCGCTGAGCATCGATTCCTCTAGGCGTCTTAATTCTAAATCCCTCTCTGTTTTCTCGGCTATTAATGTTCCTGAGACTCCTGATATTCCCATAGCTAGTGCTGTGCTTATGCCTATGCTTAGTATTATAGTCGGGTTTATTATTCCGCTGAATAGGGAGCCGGTTATAACACCTAATACTGTTACAATTCCATCGAATGAATTCATTATGAAGTATCTTCTTGCTATTTTATTTGCCTGAGTTATTTCTATATATCTCCTATATTTTTCGAACATTTCCCCTACTTAAATATTTAAATTAGAGTTCCTCAGATATATACACTGATAATATTCTTTAATCTGTTAAGCTCTTGGTTTAGTTTCTCTATATCCTCATTTGAGAGGATATGGTAGTTTCTAAATTTTGTTACGATTCTGCTTATTTCTTCTCTAATATCTTCTCTGTTTAGTGCCGCTGCCACTCTATCATATGCACCCAGTTCAGTAAATATATCGAATATCTTTTTCCGCTTTAATATTCTATGTATAATTTGTCTCTTAATCCATTTGGTTGGGGGCCCAATATTTTTGAAGAATTCTTCTCCATATACTATTAATCCTCCATATAAGTGTCTAGATACACTTACATCTTGGTCATATATTGTGGGTATTTTCACTCCTTCTCCCTTATAGGGATACTCGGTTGTCAATACTTTTATATCGATATTTTCTATTAAGATTCTCTCTATGTCTGTTCCATATACTTCTTTGGTCAAGATATTTTTTATAGTATCTAGCTCTTCCCTGCTTGGGTATCTATCTATTATTACCAATATATCGTAGTCGCTCGCTATGTAGATGTTTTTGAATTGGAGTAGGAAGAAGTTGCCGTCTGCTATTGAGCCGCTTAATTTGATTCCAACTATTCCCCTGACTCTTTCAATTAATTCATTCTTTAGCTTTTTTAGTCTCTCTAGACCGATTTCCTCAGGTCTATCCCAGGATTCATTACTCATTCTTCATCAACAACAAGGATATACATACAAATGCTTATTTATTAATACTTTTCAACATATAATATGTATGAATGTCGGTATGAATGTGCCAAGGGATATTGAAGAGATATTGAGGAAGCTTGGTTTGACTGGTAATGAGATAAAGGTATATATGTTGCTCCTTAGCTCGGGTCCATTGACTGCTAAGGAGATTTCTGATTATGCGAAGGTTCCCTTCTCAAAGATATACATTGTATTGAATTCTTTAGAGAAGAAGGGGTGGATATCTTCTTCGGACTCTCGGCCGACCAAATATGTTTCCCTCTCTCCTGATGAGGCTGTGAGGAGGGCTAGGATTAATATGGAGAGGGAGTGGGACGAGGCTGTCGGCAAGGTTGTTCCAATACTCCAATCGATTTATGATACTACTCATGTTAGTGAGAGTCCGGATGTCTGGATTGTCAAGGGTGAGGAGAATATCTCATCAAAAGTATTTGATTTGTTGTTGAAGTCTCAGTTTGAGTTATTGATGGCTATCCACAGGCGGTTGGAGTCTCTATTTGATCAGTTGAATGTTATTGAGAAGTTGAGTCGTGTATATGCTCCCAAGATGGTTAAGATTCTTGTGCCTGCTGACTTAGTCGATGATGCTAAATACTTTGTTAAGTACGGTGCAGAGTTGAGGTATAGGGATGTTTTATTCGGTGGAGGTGTTATATCTGATAATAAGGAGGCATTATTATTACTGGGTGAGGATAAGATTAATACAGCTATTTGGTCGACTCATTATACATTGATTTATCTAGCTAAGACTTATTTTGATAAGCTCTGGGATACTGCAAAATCTGTTGAGGTGTAGATTTATTGGCGTTATCGGCTAAGATCTTTAGGTTAAAGAACTATAATCCTATTGATGTTATCGCTGATAAACTATCTAATTATAATGTTGTCGAGGAGTTTCAAGGCGTTCAGCTTAAGCGATATTTCGATAGTGTTAAGGTAATTGGTTTATTGTTGAAGACATATTTCGTTTTTGATGAGCCTAAGGTTCTTAATGTGGGGGGCGAGACTAGGGTACTTCCTATTAGGCGGGAGGCCTTGGTTTCTTTTAGGGATAGGGATGGAGAAATTATATTGACGGTGTTTGAGAAGAAGAATAGGGCTAATAGGATAGCTAATTTAATCTCTGAGGTTTTGTTTGGCCATGTAGGCGGTGTAGTTGAGGCGAGGATTAGCCATGAGATATTGAAGTCTATTCATGAGTCTAGTCCGGAGAGTACTAAGGTTATTTATTTTGATAATGTAGATATACCTAATGTTAATAAACTCGCTCTTTATGGGGATGCCTTAGCCGATTCTTCTTTATATAAAATGTATCTTGACCATGGTTTGATATGGTATGTTGTGTTTACTCATAGGGAGACAGGATATATAGTTGGTTTGACGAGGAATCTAATTGTCACTATGTTCTCTAAGATGACTCTAGAGGAGTTTAGTGAGTTTATTGACAAATATATCCTAATGCTTTTTTAACATCTATCTAGAGTTTTGTGTAATCTAGGTTGATTAATCTATATATTTCTTCAGCTCTCTTTTCACCAACTCCCTCGACGCTTTTTAGTTCACTCGGGGTTGTAGTGAATAGTGCTTTTAATGTCCTATAATGTATTAATATGTTCTTAGCGAGTCTAGGGCCTATATTTGGCAAACTCTGGACGATGAATTCGATTCTTTCTTTATCGGTCATCAGCTTCGGTTTATATCTTGGCTGGGCTGGCTTATGGCTTCTATATACTTTCCTCCAAATATAAATTATTATTCTTGCAGTATCTTCTTCATTTCTTGAATATAGTAGTGGTATGGAATAGTCTATCGCTATCGAGGTGAGAGCCCCCAATATTGCATGGGGGTTAGTGATTGTATACAATAGGTTATCTAGGTCTCCTTCAATTAGGAATACTGGTTTTTCATATGCTTCCTTTAGTCTCTTCGCTTGGTCAAATAGTCTTCTATCTATAATTGATCTATATAGGTCTGAGACGCTTTTCCTCTCTATCCCGACTTCACCTAATATATAGTCCCCTACTGTTAGCCTTATTGGTTTAATGGCTATACCCTCTTTCATTAATATATGCCTAATTGTTTGAGGCTCCCTATCATCTATCAATATCAATTAGATCCACCTTTTGTATACGTCTTCTGGCATTGAGTCTCTATATTTTTCTATGAATTCCTTAATCGCTTTCTTTGGTTTTAGGTATTTGAGTTGGAGTATCGTTATCGAGTCTATTATTGGGTAGGTTTCTCCACATCCTTTACAGGTTAGGTAGCCATCTATAACTTCATATTTAATACATTCTTTGCATGGTGGGTCGCCAAGTTTCTCGATATATTCCTCCATGTATCCACAGTAGAGGTCGCAGGGTGGTAGCTCAGCTTCTCTATTTAATTTAACCTGTTTTAGGACTGTGAGTTTGAATGGGAACTCCTTACATTTTGGGCATATGATGTAGTTCAATAACCTATACTTCATCTCTCTCAACCATCCAAAATATAATAAAATATTTTATTTATTGTGGCATAATTTATTCAATATACTTGGTTTAGGGAACCATGTTTAAACATCTTCTCCACTCCCAGTATAATGTAGAATGTATATATTGATGATAGTATGAGTATGCTTAAATATGTTGATTCGACTATCGCTGTCATTACTCCACCAGTCTTTTCTATATAATACATGCTTAGTAAATATACATTGAAGAATGAGTGTCCGATGACGGCGGAGTGGAAGCCATGCCTTATATATAAGTATCCGAGGGCTAATCCAGCTATTGTGGCTGTGGATACTTTCCCTAGTTTCCATCCGCCACCTGCTAGTAGGTGAGATAATCCAAATAGGAATGCTGTCGCCACCATCGTTATGTATATGGCTGTTAAATAACTTCCATTATTCAAGTATCTTTTTCCATTATATGGTCTCCACAGGATTTTTATTATAGCGGTTGGTTTTATATTAGCTTGTGCGAATAGGAGATATATTATTAGTGCTATTACTCCAATTATTGTTAGTCTAAATCCTACTTCTTCTATGAATGGTGCTATTAGTGCGGATATGTATCTTATATATTCGTTGGGAGACTGTAGTTCTCCTGTCGGTATGCCTGTCCTCTCTTGTATGCCTTCGACAATTATTATTGATGCTAGTGTGATGCTCATTATTTTTACTGTCTCAATTGCATCGTTTCCTGTATATCCTGTTATTACGTTCTTTAGTTTTGTTATGGGTTGTTCTGTAAATATTGAGATAGTGAATAGTGCCGCATATACTGATATGAATATTGTTGCCAATTGGGTTAATGTAATATTCATTGGTATCGGTATATAAATTGTTTGCATAAATATGTACATTGGGATATAATTTATCTCCGGCACTTTGGTGAGGTTGCTCAGTGAGTATGTTATATCTACTGCATATCTGGCTCCCACTATGAGGTCAACTGCAATTGTTATTGCTATTATTAAGGCCGATATATTTGTTAGGAATCCAGCTAATCTCCTAGCTTCTTTTATCATTCTTATCTGCCTCTATCTGTAGCTCTAAGTATATTGGCCCTCTATATCCACATTCTTCACATATGTATATCTCGGGGGTCAGCCATCCATCTAAGGAACTTGATAGCCTTATTTTCCTTGATCCACATACGGGGCATACTTTAATCCTTATTTTCCTTTTTTTCATTAGAATATCCTCACAAAACTTGGATGCTTTCTTTATTGAAGCCTAGTTTCTCTAAATATTTTGGTACGTCGTATCTATGATCGCCTAGTAGTATTATCTTATCATCCTTTACTGTTCCTCCGCAGGCCAGCCAATTCTTTAGTTTCTTGGCTATTTTATGTAAATCATTGTGTTTAGGATTTATTCCTTCTATTATTGTGGCGGGTTTGTTGTATCTCCGGTGTTCGACTCTTACTTTTATTAGTGTCTCTTCAGCCTCTAGTTTTTCACATATGCATAATTCCTCTGGTAATCCACAAACAGGGCAGTTACCCATTTTTTATCTAATTCACCACCTTTCTAGCATCTTAATTAAAAATTTGATTAGGAGCCTAACTATAAATATTTTATAGTATTTATTGTTATTACTGGTTACTTTTAACTGATTTAAAGTTTTTTAATATATGTGTCTACGCATACCTGCATTGTCCTAGGCCCTACTTCCCTTACTTTATGAGGGGTTAAACTAATTATTTTACATTTTTCCGTTAATGTATTTCTAACTATTTCTGACGCTTTTACTAGTGATTCTCTCCAGTCTTGGCTATATTTTACATGTAAATATATGTGGATATATCCTGTGTCTTTCAATGCCTTTAATGCGTATTCTAGGTAGGTAAGTGCTTTTTCCGGTAATGGCATTAATACCCTATCCACTTTATTTACTATATACTTCTCAACCATTTGTGCAGCATCCCCTCTATATAGAATTATTTTGTCCTCAAATTTGTTTAGATAGTTATTCTCGAGGTGATAGTCTATTGCATATTTATTTATGTCTATGCTATGAACTATCCTTGGGTTTCTATATTTCGCGATTAGGATTGTGTAGGGTCCCGCTCCGGCGAACATGTTGCAGACTGATTCTCCCTGGGATACTTGCTCCATTATTCTTTTTCTCTCGGTTGATAGTCTTGGGGTGAAGTATACTTTCTCGACATCTACCTTTATCCTTATGCCATGTTCTTTATATATTGTTTCTCTCTTGTCTTCACCAGCTATATATTTGAATCTTCTTATTCTATATTCCCCACTTACTGGGGTTATTTGCCTCAATACTGTTTTTATGTACTTTAATTCTTTTATAAGGGCTTCCCCAAATATGTTTAGGGCTTTTTCATCTATTTCTTCAGCTTTTATTATAGCTATGTCTCCAATTATATCTATGCTATTCAATATTCTATAGGATTCTCCTTTGAATATCTTGGCTGCTAATTCCCTTATTATTCTTCTAGCCATATTTAACTAGTGCTCGTGTTCATGTCCTATTGCGTGGTATATGTTGTGTAGTAGGTAGTCTGGTGGGACCATCCCCTCCCACGAAACTTCATCATTTATTACGACCTTTGGTACGGCGTGTACTCCATAGTCTCTTGCTATATCTGGGAATTCTATGGACTCCCATGCCTCTGCATCTATTTTTTCATTTAGCATGGCGAACATATAGCTTGTTGAGACCATTTTTGGGCAGTAGGGGCATGTGGGTGTTACGAATACTTTTATGTTTACGTCTTTCTCTATGTTTGTAACTTCATTTATTATTTCTTCTGGTAGATCTGTCTCTCCTTTTGAGGCTTTTACTATTGTTTCTATGAAGCTGGGGAACTCCATTCCGGATGGGATTCCGTAAAACTTTATTAGACCTTTGTTTTTTCCTTGAATTATTACGACTGGTGCTGATTTTATCTTAAATCTATCAATTAATTCATTATCTAGTTCCTCATAGAAGTATTCCTCTAGGCTTAATTTTTCACTCATACCTGTTAATTCGGTGTAGAGTTGTTTAATTATGTCGCAGTATTGACAGTTTGAGGTGTCCTTCTTATTTATATAGATTAGTTTTACGTTATCTTCGAGTCTGGACCAGTAGTCACTCATTATTATTTTCTTATCTTCTTCAGATAGTAGTCCATTACTCATTATATACACCATCGTTAACGATGTTATAACATAATCGGCATGGCTCCTAATAAATATTTTATATGTCGAGTAGATAATAATTCTTCTAGTATGGCGGTTGAAAATATATGGATATTTGATGTTGCACACCCATTATATACTGGTTCTAGTGGGGAGAATATTTGTTTACTCGGTCTCGATAGTGAAGGGAATGTGGTTGAGTTGAATAGTCATTTTGATGACTATTTCTTCGTTTTGAAGAAACAAGGTTCTGAAAAGGTTATCGGTGAGGTGGTTAGAGAGTTTCCTGGAGTAATGGTGGATGAGGTAGTTAGGAAATTATTTGGTAAGGATGTGGTTTTATATAGGGTATCTGGTGATGCTGAAGTATTGAGGCGTATTAGGGATGTATTGAGGCGTAGGCTTGGCGAGGAGAATTTATTTGAGGATGATATTAGGGATACTATTAAATATATGGTTGATAATCAAGTTTCTCCCTGTACTTGGTATAGGGTTAATGCCATCGATGTTGGGGTTTACTCGGGTATTAAAATATTTAGTTTGAAGGGTCTAGAACCTTTAGATACCGACTTGGGTTATCCGCCTCTTAAGGTGTTGGCTATTGATATGGTGGTTGTTTCTAAGTTGGGTGAACCCGATCCTAAGAGGGACCCTATTAACTATATTGTTCTTTATGATGGTAATGACTATTATGAATATTTGGGAGATAGAGGGGATTTAGAGCTTATTAAAGCCTTGAACCGCGATTTTTCTAGGTTAAATCCTAATGTTGTCGTTTCTTTTGCTGGTAATTCGTTTATATGGCCTTATCTATTGGCTCGTGGGAAGCGGTTGGGGATTGGTATTGGATTGGGTATGGGTGGTCAGGAGATTCATCAGAGTCTTTATGGCCACTTCTCATTCTTTGGAAGGATTAATATTGATTTGAAAGAGTATGTGGATGATAACCCGATTTTTGAGAGGAAGACTTTGGAGGAATTGGCTGGTTATGTTGGTATTGATTACCCCGAAAAGTCTATCGATGTCTTTGGTTATCCGCTTTATTGGGAGAGGAATCGTGATTATTTGATTAATTATGTTAAATGGAGGGTTAGGGCTATTTACGCTGTTTTTTGGGAGTTGATTGATCAGATATTTGGATTGTCGAGTGTTACTGGTATTCCTCCTGATTATGTATTGACTGCTTCATCGGGTAGGCAGGCCGAGCATTATATTATTAAGATGAGTAGGAAGCGTGGCGAGTTGGTTCCCAAGGTTTTGGGTAGGAGGGCCAGGAGTTATCCTGGGGGGCTTGTGTTGACGCCTAAGAAGGGTCTGCATGAGAATATCGCTGTCATTGATTTTAAGAGTATGTATCCATCAATTATAATGAAGTATAATGTTTCTCCAGACACTATTGTTAAGGAGGCTGGTGAGGGTGTAGAGTTTTTCAGTGAATTGGGTGTTGGCGTTAGGAGGGATGTTAGGGGGATCTTGCCGGATATAGTGGAGAATTTGGTTAGGGAGAGGGATGAAGTTAGGAGATTGATGAGGAGTATATCTAGGGAATCGCCAATGTATAGGATATTGGATTCTAAGCAGAGGATACTAAAGATTCTTGCTAATACGATGTATGGTTATATGGGTTGGCTTGGGGCTAGGTGGTATTCGTTTGAGGGAGCTTCTCTAATAACTTTTTTGGGTAGGAGGATTATTAAGGAGAGTATTGAGAAGGCCAGGGAATTGGGGTTGAATATTGTTTATGGTGATACGGATAGTGTTTTTATTGGGTATGATGAGGATAAGGTTAGGGAGTTTTTGGATTGGATTAATTCTTCTTTGGGTATGGAGGCTAAGATAGATAAGTTGTATAGACGTGTATTGTTTACTGAGGCTAAGAAGAGGTATGCAGGTTTGACTGTAGATGATAAGATCGATATTGTAGGCCTAGAGTATGTTAGGAGGGATTGGTGTGAGTTGGCTAGGGCTCTACAGTATAGGGTTTTAAAACTATTGTTAGAGGGGGCTTCTAGGAATAGGTTGTTGGATGAGTTTAGGGATGTGGTTAATAGGGTTAGGTCTGGGGATTTCAGTATTGATGAGGTTGTTATTTGGGAGCAGATAACTCGGGATTTGAGTGAATATAAGGCTAATGCCCCTCATATAGCTGTTGCTAGGTTATTGAGTAGTAGGGGGTGGAGGATTAGGAAGGGTATGTTTATTGGTTATGTTATCGTTAAGGGTGAGGGCCCTCTATATAAGAGGGCTGTCCATTATTTAGATGCTACTCCAGAGGTGGTTGATAAGGAATATTATATTAAGAATCAGCTTTTACCAGTTGTTGCTAGGGTGTTGGAGCCTATAGGGGTTAGTGATAAGGTTTTGTTTTCTATTGCAGAGGCTGTTGGCACGGGGTTGGATAGGTTTTTTAGGTGAATGTGTTTTGGATAATGTCTCTATGTTAATGGATGGTGTGTCTAAGGCTTTGGATAGAATTGTTAAGTCTAAGTACATATTGACTCTATTTAGTGATGATGGAGATGGATTAGCTTCAGCTCTTTTATTGAAACTTTTATATGATCAGTTGGGTATTGAGTATGGATTCATATGTTTAGATAAGGTTTATCCAGATATACTTAGGGATATTGAGGATCAGGGATATGATTTGGTGGTATTTAGTGATTTGGGTGGTGCTTTCTATAAGTATATGAGGAGATTGGATAATGTATTAATTATTGATCATCATTCCGAGTCTATAAGGCCTCCTGAGGATTTGATGTATATCAATCCAGTTGATTTAGGATTTGGAGAGGATGAGTCTCCATCTTCATCCATATTAGCTTACTTATTATGTAGGGAATTTGACCGTGATAGGTTTAGGAGATGGTCTTGGTTGGCTGTGCTTGGTTATGGTGAGTCACCGAATTATCCATCTGGATTGAATTGGAGGATTATGTATGAAGCCATTAAATATGGCGTCGTTGTTAAGAAGGGTGATTCGATTAAGATTGCTTATAGTGGATTTAATAAAGATTATAGGAGATTATATAAGGAGGTGACCTTAATTTCCTCCGTAGGTTATTATCAAGACAGCTATCTGGATTTATTTCAGGTGCTGATTGATGGTGATAACCGTTTCATCATTGATCGTTCTAATAGGTATAGGGAGGTTAGGAAACGTTTATTTAGGGATATGCTTGAATTTATTGAGGTTGAGGGGGTTAGTGAGAAGGGCTCTATAAATTGGTTTGAGGATTATAATAATTGGTTTTACAATGTAAGTACTCGTGTGTTTGATAGCTTCACTAGTTACTTGAGTTACCAAGTTAGGTTATATGATAGGACGAGATACTTACTTGGCTTGTGTGAGAGGAATCCTTATATTCCTGGATATGGATATCTCCCGAGGGATTGGATTAATGTTGCTGTTAGGACTTCGAAGTCTCTCTCCTTGAGAATATCTTTGGGGCGTAGGCAGCCGGTCTCGGCTCTGGTCGAGGCCGCTGCATTTACTGTTGGTGGATTGGGTTATGGCTATGCCGATAAGGGTTCGGCGGTCATACCATATGGTGAGAAGGATATGTTTATAGATTTGTTTGATGAGTTGGCTGCTGAACGTGTCTAAGATGACTTTGTTCAGTGAGTTTGTCAGGTTATGTAAGAGGGTCGAGGTAACTAATTCTATTAATGAGAAGATTGATTTGATATCATCTTTCCTAAGCCGTCTTCCTAGGGATGATTGGGTTCCGGCTATTCTTCTATTATCTGGCGATCCAGTGGGTGCCGGTGTTGGTGGCTTGGGTGTGGGTTTTAAGACGATTAAGAATGTATTGGATAGTGTTCAGATGCCCCTGCTACCTCCCCCTAAACCAACTATAAAAGATGTATATAATAAGTTGGTTGAGTTGTCAAGACTTAGGGGCGTAGGGTCGTATAGGTTGAGGCAATCTATCTTGCATGGGTTATTAGCCTCCATGGATGATGAGGAGAGGATTTGGTTGCTCAAGATTATCTTTGGGGAGTTACGTATAGGTGTTAGTGAGGGGAATCTCCTTAAATCAATATCGAAGGCATCTGGTATTCCATATGAATCGATTAGGAGGTTATATATGTTACACGGGTCTCTTAAGAGGGTGGTGGAGATTATCTTAGAGAATAATGTAGATGAGTTTATCGATAAGCCCACAATATTTGTTCCAATGAGGCCCATGCTCGCGACGCCGGCTGAGTCTATTGAAGAGGCGTTTACCATGGCTGGCGGTGGAAAAGTCGCTGTTGAGGTTAAGTATGATGGCGCCAGGATACAGGTTCATTATAAGGATGGTGAGGTTAGGGTTTTTAGCCGTCGCTTGACTGAGGTATCGGATAGTCTTCCTGAGATTAGGGAGATTGTGTCTAAGATGGTTAGGAGTGGGGCCAGGGAATTTATTGTGGAGGGTGAGGTTATTGCTTTTAGGAATGGGAGGCCTCTGCCTTTCCAGGTTTTGATGAGGAGGTTTAAGAGGATTAGGGACGTAGATGCAGTTCGGGAGGAGATTCCCATAAAACTATATTTGTTTGATGCACTGTACTTAGATGGTAAATTATTGATAGATTTTCCATATTTAAGGCGTGTCGAGATTCTTGAATCATTATTTCCTGATGAGATTATAGTTGATAAAATATATACTGACAGTGTTGAGGAGGCCAGGGATTTCTATAATAGATGTGTTGCTGAGGGCCATGAGGGTGTTATGATTAAGAGGTTGGATGCCCCTTATGTCTTGGGTGTGAGGGGGAAGAATTGGATTAAGGTGAAGCCTGCTGAATATATAGATGTGGTTATTGTGGGGGCTGAATGGGGGCATGGGAGGAGGAGGGGGTGGCTTAGCGATTATTATTTAGC
>WAJV01000086.1 GCA_015523725.1 Candidatus Geothermarchaeota archaeon | reverse complement strand
TCTATTAAGGATACAATTAATTGATAAATTCAATAAAAAAATTTTAAATAAAGAAAGGTGAGTTAAATAACTACTTCTTGACGAAAGGCACAACAATAGCTATCAATGCTAGGATTATAGTTACGGCCACCATCATGGTTAATGTACTCAACTGTCCAGATAATCCCTTTGTATTCTCCTCTATAGCCTCCGTTGTAGATTGTAATCCTGATACACTGGAACTTAATTGATTAACTGAACTCGACAGACTATTAATGGAGTTACTCAGCTGGTTAAATGCACTGGCTACACTCTCGCTAAAGTCAGCTAACTGCTTAACAAGTTTACTTGAAGTACTTTCCTTAATGACTATTGATGCTTCACCAACTGTACCCCATAGTCCACCAACTGATGCGGAAACCTTAATAGTATAGGTACCAGGCTCCAAGTCTAGTGTCACATAATCTGGTATAACGACCCTGAACTGTCCAGGAGCAACCAAATCTGCCTTCGCTTTGTAAAGGGTTTCCCCTCCTGCTGAGACCAGCTGTACAGTTACAACACCCTTAGTGGCAGGCTGATCAATTACCTCAGGATAGGTCTCAGTGTAGCTAACAAATACGTCAACCGCAAATGACTGACCTTGCTCCCTCTCCGCAGGCAAAACAATATTATCAATCCTTAAGGATGCCACCACTAATTTGCCTTGCCAATAAGTCTTACCGAATGGATAGGTTGGATCCCTGTACGCATCTAATTCCAAGAACCTCTCCTCAGGCTTATACTGCTTCAACACAAAAGGTCCATTGCTGATATACATGTGGTTAAATCGTGTTCCAAAGTCTATTGCAGCCTCGTATCGAGTCACTGCCTCATCTTCAGTAATCCAAGGAGCGGCGTATGGAGGTATATATGGAGCAGTTACGTTTCTAACCGTATTGTTACCTGCTGTCACAACCCAGCCATTGTTCATTAAATCTCTTAAAGCAGCAACCATATCTTTAGTATGACTGGGCGTAATCAAGTCTAGACCCTCAGCCCCCTCAATTGTTTCCCAGTAATAAGTAGTACCAGTTTTAGGACCTCCCTCAATCACTACATATTCCATAGCTGCCCAAACTTCCCACGGCAAGTCTGGGAATAACTGGAAATAGTCCGCTATTACATTATCTGAGTATGGATGATAATAGTTTCCATACACCACTATGCCAGTTACTAAATTTGAAGTTATAAGTCACAGCAACAATTGACTTCTTTCCAGGCCCTACAGTAACCCATTTCTCGGAAACTGGATCGAACACCATTGCATCTGATGGTACATCTAATTTTGGAATCAGTTCTAAGCTGGTCTCATTAACTTCAAAGTTCTTCTCGACTTTCCATGTACTCCTGATGGGGATTGGTTCCCCTGTAGCTGGGTCGGGGAAGTCTCCATAGTCTCTAATAGCCATCCTGATTATATCAGCATAATAACCAGTGAATCCGAGGACTGGATTCCACACTGTGAGGAACAGCGCTCCAGAAGCAGAGAATTCAGTTAGCTTTACTATACCATCTGGAGTGCTCATGGTTCTATATGGCCATATATTAGCTGGACCAGTAACAAAACCTGTCACTAAATTACTTACCCTTGGATTATAGGCCCAATATTCTATTTGAGTCAAGACGAATACTCTAACACTCTCTTGGAGACCTAGTTCATATATTTGCCTTATAACTTGTTTATATTGATCTGGATTAGCAATAGCACCGGTATCAATCATATTTCCAAGATGTTCAATAGTAGCATTTCTATATACTAACCATGGCTCTATTGGATAGGCTGGAACAAAGCCACTTAGAGGTGAATAGAAGAAGCTAAAGTCCCCTTCGACATATGGGAAATCACTCATTGATATCCATCCTTCAGTATAAATGCTCCAAACAAAATCATGAGGATCCGATACATAAACAGTCCTTATTGCTTTTCTTCTATCCCATTCCAATCTATTTACTTTAATACCTGTTTCTTCTATCCAATTAGCTATGGCCAGTCCCTCTTCATGCCTTTCGTCTTCAATCCTTATAACAAAGTTAACAGTAACAACTTCTGAGCCACCAGGAACACCGGGGCCGCTAAAAGTCCACCAATAACCTGCAGGTGAATCTGGGGCAGACTGTTTGGTTAGTGAATATCCATAGTTTGCCAATTCATTTGCTACTTGAGTCAAGGCCTGGTCTATCATATTTTTCGCTAACTCTTTATCACCCTCAGGCGTTAGATGATATTTTTGGATGATATCCTGAATCATATCAAGCATAGGATTACCGGGTAGGATAGGAGAATACATTGGTTCTCCTCCACCTAGCAATATCTCATCAATTAAATATTTTCTATTCACTAGATAATTCATGGCAAATCTTACTTTCCTGATCGCGAATGGATTAAAGTGGACTTCGCCTCCTGTAGTATTGACAACACCTGGTCCTAGATCCTCGGTTTGTACTGGATTAAAAATAAGAGACCAGAATCCGGCTCTGGATTCTGCCAATTTTATATTATCCTTTACTTGTTCTGGGAGTCTTTGGAGAACAGCTGGAGAAACGCCCCATAAGAAAAGATCCGTTCTTCCTGCAGCTACATCTCCTATACCTACTTCTTGCGACAAACGTACATCAACATATATCTTATCAGTAGGCGGCCCGTTTTGAACTCCTTGTGCGGTGGTATATGCTGTCATCAACGGGAAGAGACCTAGAACAAACAGAAATATAATCAAGAGAGCACTAGCTCTATATCTCAAGATTTACACCTCAAATTAAATTAATCAATTCAACATATATTTAAGAGTTATTTATTATTCTAAAGACAATAAAATATCCTATTTCTTTGTAAAATGTTTAAATCAATACAGCCAACAAGCAGCATAATGGCCTTTCTCAACCTCTATAAGCTTAGGCTCCTCATTTCTACACCTCTCCTGTATCTCTGGATGAAACTCATAATCCATGCATCGAGGATGGAAACGGCAGCCACTCGGTATATTAACTGCACTAGGTACCTCACCCTTAATCCAAATATCCTTTAATTTATTCCTCATACTCGGGTCAGGAATGGGTATAGCCTTTATAAGAGCTTTTGTATATGGGTGGAGAGGATTATTAACAATCTCATCCGGAGTCCCTATCTCAACAATCTTACCCAAATACATTACTGCAATATAATCACTAATATTGTTAGCAATCGTTAGGTCATGGGTAATAAATAGAATTGTTATTTTATGCTTATCTCTCAACTCCATAAGTGATAATAATATCTCCGCCCTCAATGATACATCAATCATAGCTATAGGCTCATCAGCAACAATAAACTTAGGGTTCAATAGTAGCGCCCTTGCAATAGCCACCCTCTGTCTTTGCCCTCCAGACAACATGTGCGGGAATCTAGCGGCGATGTCCTCCGCGGGGACTAGCTTAACCTCCTCAAGGGCTTTTAAAACCATATCCCTCCTCTCATCCTCAGACTCCCCTATACCATGAACTTTCAACGGTTCTTCCAAAATATCATATATCCTATAAGTCGGGTTTAAAGAAGAATAAGGGTCTTGGAAAATTATCTGCATGTCGGTTCTTAAAAACTTAACGTATTTAGCTGGTAACTTGGCTATATCAATATATCCATTGTATATATCTAAGTTGCCAACCTCTCTCTTCAATTTATCCAACGTCTCTTCCTTGGGCTCAAAAAATATACTTCCACTAGTTGGATCATATAACCTAATTAAGGTCATACCAGTTGTAGTCTTACCACAACCGGATTCACCGACTAATGAAAGAATCTTACCCTCAGGAATATCGAGGTCAATGTGATCAACTGCCCTGACAAACCTAGCTGGCCTACGGAGAATAACATCGCTTAAGCCACGGCGAACTGGAAAATATTTACTCAAATCCCTAACAACCATAACATTCTTTTCATCAGGAAAAAACATGCCCTCAGTTACATCGACCACACTTCCCATTAACTTCACCTATTCAACCAACAGTATGAATAATGGCCATTCCCCACCTCAAACATAGGGGGCTCTTCTCTCCTACAAATATCCATAACATATGGACACCTATCTGCAAACCTACAGCCCTTTGGTGGATTCCTTAAATCAGGTGGAAGACCAGGAATATAATTTAATTCATGCGTCCCAAGTTTAGGTATAGAATTCAATAGACCTTGTGTATATGGATGATTAGGCTTTCCAAAAACATCCTCACTATTCCCTATCTCAACGATCTTCCCAGCATACATTATAATCAATCTGTCAACCACTTCAGCCATAATACTTAAATCGTGGGATATCAAGATTAGATTAATACCCATCTCCCACTTCAACTTCTTAAGCAAATTAAGAATCTGAGCCTGAACAATTACGTCCAAAGCAGTAGTAGGCTCATCAGCTATAACAATATCTGGATTCATTATGAGAGCCATAGCAATCATAACCCTTTGCTTCATACCTCCACTCAATTCATGAGGATACCTATTAATTATATTTGGATCCAGACCAACCTTAGGCAATATCTCCTTAGCCTTCTCAATGGCCTCATCCTCAGAGATATTTCCATGTATAACCAAGGGTTCAGCCAACTGCTTACCAATTTTATATACTGGTGTAAGAGCATTCATCGCACCCTGAAAAACCATTGCAACCTTCTTCCACCTTACTTCATTCCTCAAAGAATCCTCATCCATCTTTGCTATATCCATCCCATCCAAAATAATTGAACCATCGACTATTTTACCAGGAGGCGGAACCAAATTCATTAAACTATAAGCCAATGTAGACTTACCACATCCCGATTCCCCAGCTATCCCTAAAGATTCTCCCCTCTGCATCGTAAAATTAACGCCATCTACAGCCTTCACAACTCCTGTACTCGTAAAATAATACGTTTTTAATCCCTCAACTTTTAAAATAGTCTCCATACATGTATCACCAAGACCTACCTAATTAATCTAGGATTAAGAACCCTATCCAATGCATTACCAACCAACACAAAAGCCAACCCAGCTAAAGCAATCATCAGACCAGGCGGAATAACCCACCACCACATACCAGTCAACACAGCCGAGTACTTCTCAGCATCATTAAGAATCCTCCCCCAAGTAACCTCCAAAGTACCTTGACTACCTAACAGAAAACTAACACCAGCCTCAGTCAGTATGGCACCAGGAACAGAGAAAGCCACTAATGCAAAAGTATATGGTAAGATTTGTGGCAAAATATACCTAGTTATAACTCTCCAAGTAGATAGCCCAATAGCTTTAGCGCTTAATACATATAGTTGCTCTCTAATCTGTAGCGCCATACTCCTAATCGTTTTAACAGGACCAGGCCAAGAGAAGATAACCAATAAAAATATTAAGTTCCATACAGTGGGAGAGAGGACATAAGCCATAATCAGCAATATAGGTAAGACAGGAATAGATATAACGAATTCTTGGATCCTCTGAAGAGCCTCATCAACCCAGCCACCTACATAAGCACTAATAGTTCCATAGACTACGCCGATTAACGTACTTAATATAGCTACACCCAGCCCTATTATAAGGGCTATCCTAGATCCCCAGACAACTCCACCAAATAGGTCTCTACCCAATGCATCAGTACCAAGCAATCCATATACGCTACCAGTTACGATCATTTTGATTTGATTAACTTTATTAGATGGATTTATTTTAAATATCACTACATTAAATTGGTAACGACCTTTGAGGGGTTTCGTCTTCCCGAATACAATGCCCTCACCTGTGGAACTAAATATAACGTTCATCGGGTTAAGCACCTTGAGTAAGCCACGCTCAGTAATATTCTTCCTAGTTTCCTCGGACTCATATGCTAATCCGAAACCAAAGATCTTTCTTATGCTTTCCTCAAGACTCCTCAAAGATATCCTTACAAACGGCTGATCAATCTTTAAGTCAATCAACCTAACAATTTTATTACCATCGGGTCTAATCAAATCCACCAACATAAGCATTTTACTATTATTAGCAATAGAACTATCTATCTCAAAGTAAATATCATAAGTAGGTATATCATACTGATAATTATAGATAAATGTGAAGTTATAGGCCGAGGGAGACTCATAAGAATTAATGGGGTCAAGAACCTGCCTAACAGCAAATTTTTTATCAGAAAATGAATTAATCCACTCAGGGGGAGCAGCTTTAGGCAAAGTCTGCTGCGACCAATAAGTAGGAACATACCAGTTATAGAATATTGGTTCAGGAGCCAGAAGCGGAGCAAATATTGCTAAACCAACTAAAAACATAAGCAAAGCAAATCCTACCACTCCACTCTTATACCTAAAGAACTCTCTAATAACCCCTCTCCATCCAAGAACATACATCCCCAAACAGACCTCCTAAACAAGCTACACTGTACCGACCTTAACCCTCGGATCCAACAAACCATATACCAAATCTAATATAAGCACAGCAAATACATACAAAAACGTCGTAATATATACTAAGCCCAGGACGACTGGCATATCACCACTACTAATAGCCATCCAATAGAGTCGGCCAATACCAGGCCATGAGAAGACGGCCTCAGTAATAATAGCTCCACTAAGGGAACCCAATATAGATAATACTATAGACGTAACAATAGGCGGGCTGGCAGTCCTCAATACATGCCCATATAGAATCTTCCTCTCAGGAACACCTTTAGCCTTAGCCGTAATCACAAAATCCTCAGTTAAGACATTTGTAACGATACTCCGGGTCATATAAGCCCATCCGCCAAAACTAACGAACACTATGGTGATTAAGGGTAAAGCCATATGCCAAAGAATATCTACATAATGCATAATTCCGGATGGCGGAGGAACACTTATCATTCCCCCACTTGGAAATAGATTTAGCATATAAGAAAACAGTAATATAAATAATATACCGGTCCACCACATCGGAAGACTATATGTAAACATCGCAAATGTAGATATACTTCTATCCAACAAAGAACCAATATTTGAAGCTGCTTTCATCCCCAAGAAAATCCCAAGAATAATGTTTATTATAGTGGCGGTCGTAAACAACAATATAGTCCTAGGCAAAGCCTCCAAAATGATATCAGTAACATAAGATGAACCAGATGAACTCCTCAGAGTCACAGCCTTACCAAAGTTAAAGGTCATCGCATCGTAAGCACGATAAAGAACCCTAATAATATATGGTTGGTCAAGACCATATTTAGCATAATAAAAAGCTCTTTTCTGAGCGGCTATTTGCTCCTTTTGCTCCGTTGATAACCTAGCATATTTGGGATTTCTATAAACCTCCTGTTGAATCCGATTCTCGATATCAGTCTTGATAGTATCTTCCATATATTTATTCATCAGGAAGGCAGTTATTAATAGGACGAAAAACAAAATAATTAATGCATTCACAACTCTATATGATACATATTTAGCTAATCCCATTAATTATCCACCATCCCCCCAAACCATTACCAAACAAAATTATTTCTGTTAATACAACATAAATTTAAATTTAAGTCTTAAGGAGTAATATATACCTCTTAGACCCAGAATGAACAAAACCACGTTATTAATATTTATAATAGCGATTCTAGGCGCCTCAATATATATTGGCGCAAACCAAATAGTTAGACTGATATATTCAAAAAATGAATTAATAACCCTGGATAAATACTATATGAAAATATATAACTACCACATGAAAAAAGGAGATGAAATAAAGTTTAGCATAACAGTAATGGAGCCAGAGAGCTTCACAGATATCGTAGTAATAAGTTCAATACCTAAAATAGACGTAAGTGGTGAATTCCCAAACATAGGGTCCAATGAAAGAATAGTATGGGGGCCAGCCAATGTAAGCCATACTCAAAACATAACAATAAAAGCTGGGCGTGACGGAATATATATAATACAAATTAAGAACCCCACATTACACTCCATAACTCTAATAATAAAAATAAATGTAGAGAAATTATCTATACCAGAAAATAGGATTAGGAACTTAGGTATATTAATCACAACAATCTCTTTAATAGCATTAATAATAAAGGTATTCTTCCCAAGATAAATTCCTAATAAATGTAACTTAAAAATAGATATCCACGTAGACAACTAATTTAAGTTAAATATTACTACATCCTTAATTTATTGGATAGAATTCATTCAATAAAATTGAGGTGTATATTATGGCATTACCAATCCCCCAAATATCTCCCGAACAAATAGTAAACTTTCTATATGCAATATATTACTTCTTACGCAATGCCATAGCATTCTTACTAGAAAACACATTATTTAAAGGACATCCAGACTATGCAGCTACTTACGGTGAGGCAATATCATTCCTAATAAGCCTCACAGCATTATACCTCATCCTGGAGATGATTGAAGCAGCTAAAAAGTGGGTAAAAATCATCTTAATAATTGGTTGGGGCCTATTAATAATAACTATATTGACTAGTAGAGCAATGATTTAATTTACTCACGTTACCAAATTACATAAATTAATACATAAATATAATAATCAATCAAAATAGAGGTATACTGATACTAAGTATCAATTATTATGGTGGTAAAGACGACGGAAGAAGATACGAGATATAAGAAATTATTAAAGGAAATAGTGGTTCTAATAGTCTTGGTAATAGGATTATATATAATATTTACGGGAGGTCTAAAATTAGCCTTAAACACAGACACACCAATAATGGTTGTCGTATCAGGGAGTATGAGACCAACCATAAATATAAACGACTTAATAATTGTACAAGGAGTCGACCCGCATACACTAAAAGTAGGGGACATAATAGTATTCAAAAACCCCAACTATCCCAACCAATCATGTGAATCAGGGCATTGCATAGTCCACAGAATAATAGAAATAGTAAAAACAAACCCTCTGACCTTCAGAACCAAAGGAGATGCAAATTATGCGCCAGATCCCTTCTTAGTTAGGGAGAATGACGTAGTCGGAAAGGTCATAATGATAATTCCCCAGCTTGGAATTATAACAAGAATCTTTAAACCTCCATATAATTACCTAACGATAATAATTATATTTACATTGTTTATAATAATGGAAGCACAGGAAATCTTCAAAGAGGAGGGAAAGGAGGAGGGGGAATCAAATTATATATAAATTAATTTATATACTATTTTAAATTTCACTTTATCTAGTCTTAATCTTCATTTCAATCGATTAATGAGGTGTGATTAATGCCAGATGGTTTAATTCCTAGACCAGAGCCGGAAATCAAGATAGTAAATGTGGTAGCAACAGTAAAACTAAATCAGGAAATAAATTTAAGGAGAATTCTAGAAAAAATTCCCCAGGCGGAATATGATCCAAAAAGATTCCCAGGACTTGTGTTCAGATTGAATAGACCGAAAACGGCTATATTAATTTTCGGATCTGGAAATATGGTGATAACAGGCGCCAAAGCGGAGGAAGACGTATACAAAGCAGTAGATAAACTAATAAAAACATTAATATCAAAAAGAATCATAAAAGACGCTAAACCGAATGTAAAGATTGAGAATGTAGTTGCATCAGGGAATCTAAAAGGGTTAATCGACTTAGAAAAAGCTGCTGAAACATTCGAATTTGCAATATATGAACCAGAAGAATTCCCTGGATTAATATATAGCATGAGAGACCCAAAAGTAGTTATTCTCCTATTCGCCAGCGGGAAAATAGTATGTACAGGAGCTAGAGGAGAAAAATATATCTATACAGCAATAGAAAAACTACGTAATGAACTAGAGGAACTTCGTCTAATATACTACTGATAGTCCCCAAATCCACTCTTTATAAAAAATCTGAATAAATAGAATTAATACATTAGAATTAACTAAATCAAAAGTTCTTTAGCCTTCTCCTTTAGAAGAATAACCCCTATAGTCAATATAATATTCGTAAATAAGATTACCGCTGACGCTATCGTTAATATAGAGGCACTAATAGACGGAGGGACAAGTGGCACCTCCGAACCAGCCGAAGTAACAGTAGCCTGAGAAACAAAGATAGCCATTACAGCAGCCGCCAAACCCCTAGCATAAAAAACACTTGCCACCGACGCGGCAATACCAGTCTTCCTCCGAAAACCCAATCCTCGACTAATATAGTAAGCCAATGGATATCTAGCAATCAATAAGGCGAAAGATAATAAAAGCGAAACCATCAACAGAAAAACATTACTTAAATCCAGTATTAATCCAACCTCGACGAAAAAGAAAACCCTAATTAATAACGTTAATTCCGCGTGTGTGGACTCCATGCTAAATAATTGATATCTTACTACATCAACTATATTACTCCCAGCCATAAATTGAGGTAAATAAGCGAGATTAGCCAAGATTATCCCAGCAGTTAATATAGTAATAGCCCCACTACCACCAACAAACTCCGCACCAGCATACAACATTATTAAATATGCAAAAGTCATGACATAAATATGTTGTTCTTTCTTGAACCTAAAAATCAAATTAGATAAAATAATTCCACCTATAAATCCTAATACCAAGCTCGTCGAGAACTTAGCGGCAATCTGCCCTGCAACATCAGGTATCGATATCGCAGTAGTACCACCCAGAACCTGATTCTTAACTATAGACAAAATAGTCAGAGTAAAAACTATAACAAAAACATCCGTCAATACACTCTCAAGGCTTAGGGCAAGCTGAAGACTACTAGGTATAGATATTCTAGGAGCAATACTAGCTATGACGGCGCCACTACCCCCACCCACAATAGTTCCAACTAAGATACTGTATAATGGATTCTCAGGAAAGAAATTGAAACCATAATAAAGGATGAAAAATGTTACCAAAGTAGAGACAATAAAGCCTCCGAAAGCCATAATCAAGGCAGGTTTAGCAGATATGAGCAATTCATTCAGATCTATATCTAAACTACTCTCAAACATAATAGCTATTAACGCCAATGCACCTATGTAGCCAGCTATGCTTGAAAACTGATTCGGATCAAGCCATCCAGAATAATGACCCAATATATATCCAAATCCAATTAGGAATATAGCATCTGGAATATTCTTCCTATTAAGAAGAAAAGCACCCAAAAATCCGACAAAAATAACGGCCGCTGCCAGAAATAAACCATATACTTCCTCCTGCATCTTTACCTCAAATAAACTCTAAAACATAATTATGTTTATAAACAATTGTGACTCAGGACACTTCTAACTCAATAACCATTTAATTAAAAGTGCAAATAAAAGTCGGCTAATAAAGTTATTTTTTCAAATATACCTAACATATATTTGGTGAATATAAATTGAAGTTCAGTGAGTTAGTAACATACTTCGAGCGACTGGAAAACACTAGTTCAAGACTGGATATGATGGCTATATTGGCTGAATTATACAAAAAAATTACTGACCCTGATGAAGCGTCGATGGTATCATATCTAGTATTAGGGGAAATTCATCCACCATATGTAGGCCTAGAACTCGGTATGAGTGAAAAACTAATAATTCGAAGCATATCAATGGCATCTGGATATGACGCCAACCAAGTGGAATCAAAACTAAATGAATTGGGTGACATAGGAAAGGTGGCCGAGTACTTCATATCGAAAAAAAGACAAATGACGCTCTTCACAACAGAACTAAACGTTAAGAGAGTATATGATACTCTAGACAAAATATCCAAAACATCTGGCGAAGGCTCGATAAATGATAAAATAAGGCTGTTGGCCAGTCTACTAGTAGACGCATCCGGCCTCGAAGCAAGATATATAGCTAGGATAGCAGAAGGTGTAATGAGAATCGGAGTCGCCGATATGACACTTTTAGAAGCACTCTCAATACACCTCGGGAGCAGAGAATATAAACCAGTGCTCGAGGAAGCATACAATATGGTTCCAGACATAGGATATATAACAAAAGTAGCCTATGAGAAGGGAATAGAAGGAGTGAAAAAAATAGATATTAAATTAGGGATACCAGTAAGACCCATGTTAGCTGAAAGAGTTAAAAGCCCAGAGGAGGCATGGGAAAAAACAAATGGACAATTAGCCGCAGACTTCAAATACGATGGTGAAAGAATGCAAATCCACAAAGATCAGGATAACGTATTAATATTTAGTAGACGACTGGAAAACATTACATACCAATTCCCAGATGTAGTTGAGACGGTGAAAAAATCAGTCAAGGCAAACAAAGTCATAATAGAAGGAGAAGCAGTGGCAATAGATAAAAACACCGGTGAATTCAGGCCATTCCAAGAACTAATGCGTAGGAAAAGAAAATACGACATAGAGAAAATGATAAAGGAGATACCTGTAACACTAAGGGTATTTGATATAGTCTACTTGAATGGAGAGAACCTAATGAAAAAACCATTCCCAGAAAGAAGAAAAATCCTCGAAGAAATTATCGAAGAATCGGAGTGGATAAAGCCATCTGAACTAATATATCCAAAAAACGTAAAAGAATTATGGGACTTCTTCCTACTAGCAATAGAAAATGGGTGTGAGGGATTAGTAATTAAAAACGCTGGACCCGAATCTATATACCAAGCAGGTGCAAGGGGATGGCTCTGGATAAAGCTAAAGAGAGACTATAGAGCAGAACTAGTAGACACATTAGATCTAGTGGTTATAGGAGCACTATACGGTAGGGGAAGAAAGGGTGGAAACCTAAGTAGCTTCCTAATGGCAGTTTATGACCCAGATAATGATATATTTAGGTCAGTATGTAAAGTAGGGACAGGATTTAAGGATGAAGACATAGCATATATGAATAAGATATTAAAACCATTATTGAGAGATAAAAGACCAGCAAGAGTGGAGTCAGGTATGGAGCCTGATTATTGGGTTGAGCCTAAAATTGTACTCGAGATACAGGCTGCCGAAATTACACTAAGCCCAGTGCATAGAGCAGCATACAATGTTTTCCAGGAGGGAGCGGGATTAGCACTAAGATTCCCACGATTCACAGGAAGATATAGGGATGACAAAAGTCCAGAAGACGCTACTACAGAGAAAGAGTTAATAGAGATGTTTAAACAACAAAGAAGGAAGATTGAATAATACAGTGTTATTTAATTACATAAAATCAGTATATAAAGAAAATTAACCAGAATAGAATAAAATTAAATTAATATAGTTAACATAGGTTTATATTGTGTAATGAATATTGGAGGTGTAAAAAATGGGTGGAACAAAGAAACCTACCATATCGAAGTTAAAAAAGATGGCTATGCGTAGAGATTCATCCTCCAGAAAGGGGGAAGAAAAGAAGAGAGATATCTATAAAGGATTTTTAACGTCCAAAGAAGAAGATGAACTAAAGAAATATATCCTAAAACAAAGATATATAACGCCATCTATGCTAGCTCGAAGGGGAGAGGTTAGAATAAGTATTGCGAGAAGACTTCTTAGGAAACTAAAGGAAGAAGGATTATTGGAACTATTAGAAAAGCATCGTGATGTAGAAATATATGCACCAGTATCATCCTAAACGCTTTATAGTTACATCGACCCTATCCTCAATACTCATAACCAACTCAATACCTTCCTTAACAGAGCCCACCTCAATGAATTTTCTAGAGGTAATTTTCTTATCACTCAAACATATCATTAGACAATCTTGGACAACATCGTATAACACTTTTCCAAATGAACAAGCTACCTGGGAAACGCCACCCTTCCGAATACCCAAATATATATAGATATTTGACCCGCGCCTAAACACATAAGTTTTAATCGGAACCCGTCTATTCAACTCATTAATAATTGGGAGAGCCCTAGACTTCGATAAAGATAATATAAACTTCTTCCCTGAACCCAAATCAACCTCATAATCAATATATAAAGACATCACTGATGCACCAGATTGATAAACAGAGTTAAGTAATAATTTAAATAGAATGTTCAATAAATAAGTTTAAATACTACCGTACACTCCCATAATAACATAAAAATTAAAATCATATTTTAGTGATGAAAATGACAGATAAAAAAATTAAATATAAGAAATTGATTCCAATTGGCCCCCCTAGACTCACGGCATTTGAAAAAGCGAGAATCATTGGTGTAAGAGCTATACAGATTGATTATGGCGCGAGACCCTTCATAAAAGTAGATAAGCCTATGTCATCCATAGAGATTGCCGAAAGAGAAGTAAAGGAGGGTGTTCTACCGCTATCAATAAAAAGAAAATTACCCTTTAAAGAAGACTTTGAACCCATCCCCCTAAAATGGTTGATTGAGGCAGAAAAGGAGGACTCAATAGTAGAGCTATAGCCAAATATATACTCATTTTTATTTATTTATAACATAATGGATAATCATAATTTTATTAATTACTTAGGTGAGTGTAATGAGTGAACAAACCAACGTAATTTTCATAGGCCGAAAATCCGTCATGAACTATGTCCTAGCAGTACTTCTACAATTCGACGCCGGAGCCGACGAAGTGATCCTCAGGGCAAGAGGAAAAGCGATATCAAAAGCGGTAGATGTAGCAGAAATAGTTAAGAGAAGACTATACCAAGATAAGGTTGAAGTAAGCAGCTGCAAAATCGACACCGAAGAAGTCGGCGAGGAACCCAACATACGGAAAGTGTCTACGATAGAGATTATCTTGAAGAAGAAGGAGTAAGGAGTCAGTAAACATTAGACTCCCAACTTATTTATCATTTATCCAAACCCTATTTATAAAATCTCCTTTAAAAATTACAAGCTAACTAAAAATAATTTTTATGTCATCAGTAAATAGTTACATTTATAACAGATAATCCATTTATAATATCTAAATGTAACGTGGTGATCAACATGAGGCGTGCAATAATAATGGGTGCCGCGGGAAGAGATTTCCACAACTTCAACGTATTCTTTAGAAATAATCCAAATATCAAGGTAGTCGCATTTACAGCAACACAAATTCCATTCATAGAGAAACGTAGATATCCACCAGAATTAGCTGGACCTCAATACCCAGAGGGAATTCCAATATATCCAGAAGGAATGCTGCCACAATTAATTAAAGAATATAACGTAACAGATGTATATTTTTCATACAGTGATGTATCACACACATATGTAATGAACCGGGCATCCCTAGTGCAAAGCATGGGAGTCTCATTCCATCTACTCGGGCCAAATGACACTATGATCAAGTCAAAGAAACCCGTTGTAGCCATAACAGCCATGAGGACCGGTGCAGGTAAAAGCCCCACTACAAGATATGTATCAAAAACGCTGAAATCAATGGGATTTAAAGTAGGAATTATAAGACATCCCATGCCTTATGGAGACCTAGTTAAACAAAAGGTACAGAAATTTACAACTTTAGAAGATCTAGATAGATATGAAGTAACTATCGAAGAGAGGGAGGACTATGAACCACATATAATAAATGGCTTCACCGTCTATAGCGGAGTAGATTACGAAGAAATACTACATCTGGCTGAGGCGGAGAATGATATATTGATATGGGACGGAGGAAATAATGACTATCCATTCATCAGGCCAGACCTATATATATGTGTAGTAGATCCATATAGATGGGAGCATATCGATACATATTATCCAGGAGAAACAAATGTCAGGGCAGCTGATATAGTCGTTATAAGTAAGGTAAATACGGCACCGAGAGAATTAGTCGAGAAAGCCGAGAAAAAAGTCAGGGAAATCAATGAAAAAGCAAGGATAATACCAATATCCATCAAATATTTCCCAGATAGAGATGTCGACCTCCAGCATAAGAAAGTAGCTATAGTGGAGGATGGACCAACGGTAACTCATGGAGAAATGGGTTTCGGAGCCGCTTACTTATATGCAAAGGAAAAAGGTGCAGACATAATTAATCCTAGACCATATTTTAAAGGAACAATTAAGGATACAGTTAGTAAATACCCACACTTGAAAGAAGTTATCCCGGCATTAGGGTATAGCAAAAAACAGATACAAGAACTTGAAGAATTATTAAATGAACTGGATGCAGATTATATAATATCAGCTACACCAACTAGACTAGCGAATATTCTCGATATAAATAAGCCAATCATACAGATAACATATGAAGTAGAAGATTTTACAGGTGAATTGAAAGAGGAACTGATCAAATTTACCAAAAAAATAAATATTCTAACGTAACCCCACTTACCAAAAATTAATTAGAGGATGCTACTCACACAATAAGAATACTAATTTAGATGCATAATTATTTATATTGATGAGACATGAGTAGCGATGAGGTAAATATAGAGAAGATAGTAGAGTTGAGGGAGAAAATCGAGGAAAGGATCAAAAATTTAAAAGAAGAATTGGATGAATTGGAATTAACCCTAAAAATCATTGATAAACTAATTGAAAACATAAGTTACAAACCCGCAATAGAAATAAAAGAGAAACCTGAAGAGAGAACCGTTGAACGACCTATAAGACGAGAACCATTATTTAACTGGAGGGGGAAGACCCTAGCTTGGGTAGAGATATATCTAGATAGAGTTGTTGTAGATATATCTCTAGAAGCCAATATACCAATAGATCATAAATTAGTAGCCTATATAAAGAGAGAACTCGACAAGTTATTTGAAGAAGACTTGGAGAGAGAGGCTAAAGGCGAATTAGAACCCAGCAAGAGATTTATATATACAATGGATGAAAAAAATGGGGTATTATCCCAAATAGAGTTTATGGATCACGGTAATGAAACAAGAAGAAGAGATCTATTGGGAAAGATTAGGTGGATGCTTCGAACATATGCTAGAGAGAATCTATGAACTAAGTTACTAGAGGCCTGAATTTAATACCATAAACAATGTGCCCCGAATCACCGTATGTATAGAGCTTTCTAAATGTAGCCTCAACCTCCATACCAACCTTAACCTCATCCAGCTCGACATCAGTGAGCATAGCAAACAACCTAGTCCCATCCTCAAGCTCAATAAAGCCTACAATGTAAGGCGAGGCAAATCTATATATTCCAGGTGCTTGATAAATGACAGTATAGGAAAGCAGTTTACCCCGCCTAGGCAATTCAACATCCACCAATTCACCGCCACACTTGATACAAGAACTATTGCGTGGAGGATAATACCTAGCCCCACACGACAAACATTTAGAACCTACTAGCCTATACCTCCACAACCTATCCCTCCACTCAGTTATCTCAGGCATTCAAACCACCTCTCCTCAAAATAATTGCCAAAGCCTCATCATCAAAACCAGTCATCGAGTGAATCAATGCCGTACTGTAATCATCAGAATCGCTCAATAGCCTAATAACCGCCTCAGAAATCTGATACGCGGTTGTAGCACCTATAGGATAACCCCTAGCCTTCAAACCACCAAAAGTATTAATTGATGGCCTCATCCCACGCCTAAACATCCCTCTAGAAAATTCGTTTGCAGATGATCCAGATTCACATACACCAATACCTTCCAATGCCAATAATCCAGAGATAGAATATGAATCAAATAACTCAATAATATCTAAATCATCCAAAGATATACCTGCAGAACCCAAAGCATCCCCAACAGCCTTGGCAGTCGCCCTAAAACTGAGGATATCCTCCCTATAATTTATCGGAACCCGATTCCTTGCAAATCCATAACCAGCCACCTCAACATACCTCAAACCATCCTCAATAGCCCTATCTTTAGTAGTCAATACAAGAAAAGCTGCTCCATCACCATAAGGACTTACATCAAATATAGTTAATGGATCTGCCACAATAGGTGATGATAGAGCCATATCCAAAGTAACAGCCTTCCTAAACATTGCATAAGGATTATCAACAGCATTTTCATGATCCAACACAGATATCTGAGTGATCTTACTCCTATCAACACCGTAACGCTCCATATATAGACGCGCCAAAATAGCAGCCAACCCAGCTTCAGTCAAACCACTATACTTCATAACCCTCCTATCCAAATCAACCAAAACCGCCTCCGAAACCTCAGTCGGCAAATTATCACTAGTCTTTTCAACACCTCCCACTAAAACATAACCATGTCTCGACGCCAAATAATGAAGTCCATTGATGAATGCAAGACCCGAGGACACACCGCCAGATGATATGGTTTCAACAATAAAATCATCCAAACCAATCTCGTCAGCAATATGAAGACCAACATTACCTTGGATACCAAGAGCCGAACTCAATGCAGAACCCACATAAAACGCATCAATATCAGGATTCCCAGCAGCCTCCAACGCACTCTCAGCCGCCTCCACACCAATAGACACAATATCTTTATACCAATACTCCCCTACCCGAACCATACCATAACCAACAACTACAACATTATTATCCATAATATCCACCCCCTAGACCCATAACTTACCCCTATACCTAACATAGGTAGAATAATCCTTAGTAACCAAGCGCTCCAAGAAAGACTTAAGAGGAGGCTTAGCCCTACGCTCCTCAATCAAATCAGTTACCACAAATGAAAAAGCATCGCTCCCCGCGCCAGAGCCAAAACTAGCAAGTAATATTCTATCACCAGGCTTAGATACATCCAGAGTAGCGGCTAAACCAACCAAAGTAGCACCGGAATAAGTATTACCTATAATGGGCGATAGTAAACCTGGCCTAATCTGATCCATTGTAAAACCAAGCATCTTCGCAACACGCTGTGGAAATTTTGAGTTAGGCTGATGAAAAATCGCATAATCAAAATCCCTCGGCGAGTAACCATACTCCTCAAAAAAATGCTTAACTGAAGTAATTATATGGTGAAAATACGCCGGCTCACCAGTAAACCTATATAGGTGCCTAGGATACTTCTCACCCGACCTCCTCCAAAAATCCGGTGTATCAGATACATATGAATTAGAAGCCTCAATCTCCGCAACAACCCCATTCGAAGCCCTACTCAAAACAAAAGCAGCACCACCGGCAGCGGCAGTATACTCCAACTCATCCCCAGGCCTGCCCTGAGAAGTATCGGTGCCGATAGCAATACCGAACTCAATCATGCCAGATGCAATGAGCCCAGAAACCGCTTGAATAGCCTCAGTACCAGCTTTACAAGCAAACTCGAAATCAGCTGACAATATATTCCTACTCAAGCCGAGGGCATCAACAAGAACTGTCCCAGACGGCTTAACAGCATAAGGCTTAGACTCTGACCCAATATATATAGCCCCAATCTTGTCCCTAGGCGCCCCAGACGACTCTAACGCAATTCTACAAGCTTCATAAGCAATAGTTAAACTATCTTCATCATAGGAAGGAAAAGTCTTACTCTTAATCGGTGTAGACAACTTCCCCCACACACTAGCAATCGAACTATTCTCAATTATATATCTAGGAATATAAGCCCCATATCCAAATATACCAACACCATTCACAGGCTTCACAACAAACACCACCGAGATAATCCAAAACCTTATAATAGACTATTATTTAAAGAAGGATTAATATATCACCTAATAAATATTTAGGTAAATGCCTAAATACTAAGGACTAAAGAAATCAATAAAATCCTTCAAGACCGGAAATTCTTGCACAGTCTCACCAGGCACCACAGCATAAGCCTTAAATCCAGTGATATCAATATCCTTAATCAAGGGGCTAAGCCTCTCCTCCTCATAAATATTAATCGTCGCACCAGTAGCCAACTCACCTACAGATGGTAAAATAAGTACTCTATGGCCATGAGCCTCCCCCCAAAGAAAACACTTAAACTTATACTTAACCCCGACATCATCCCTAAGAGTTATGGATGGATGCTCATGCCCAATAATGACGATATCCCTCAAATCAGGCGGCTTAGTATGCCCATGAATAAAAGTATACATACCATAGTCGTACCTATCAACAAAAGGTATATTAAATCTACTCAAGATAACACCTAAGTAATTATCATGATTCCCCCTAACCACTACAACATCAAACCTATCACTAATCTCCCTAAAAAGATTCCTAACATGAACCCACTCACTCGTATTAAGCAGCCCAAAACCATGCTTAACATCCCCATCAAAAATAACCATACTTGGACTATAATCATCCAAAACCCTATACACCAAACGTAAAGTCGACTCACTAATACTCATAGGCAGAAAAATACCCTCATTGGCTAAAGCACCCTCAATACCCAAATGTAAATCAGCCAACACAATCGCATCCATAGACTTCACATAAACCGCCGGCCAAGGATCAGCTATAAATAGGTCGCCACCATATAACTCAATCACTCCTCATACCCACCCTCAACATAATCTTTTTATATAAATTCTGCAAGATCTTAACCCTATCCTCCATAAGAACCGCATCCTGCATACCCCTCAACAACAATCCATGTGAAAATGGAGAAGGAACATCATACTCCGGTAAAACCACCCACCTCCTAAAACCAACCTCAATATCCTTAAGAACCTTCTCAGCATTCAAAACATCCATCTTATCCTCCATAATCTCCCTAATAGCCTCCATAATAAGTGGAAAATCATCCCTATCCCTAAAAGCACTATAAATAGCCTCAGAATTAAGTTGCTGCCTAGATATACTTGTCTTCCTCCCCTTATAATAATTTAATATCATTAACCCCCTATTCGCAACATGCCTAAATATCCTCCATATATACTGGCTATTCTTAATAGCCTCTTTAAGAACACCCCTAATATTAGAACTCCGCAATGATGAAAGCAAATCGTCTAAATTAAGATTCAAATATGAGGGTAATATGAGTGCAAATCCATGATCATCAACCAACACGCGAATCGAATAATTAACCATATTCCTAGCTAAATATGCGAAAGCCCTAGCCAAAGCATTATTGGCCCTCCTACCAAAAACAGTATGAAAAATATTATACCTTAAACCATCACCATAATCAACATAATTCTCAATCAATAAATTCCTCCTACTATGAAAAACATCAACACCCAATTTAGAGAGGAACTCCCCCTGTAACTTAATATATCTAATAATATTCTCCGCCGCATACCTATTCCCCTTCATCCTACTCATAATAAACCTGTACGCCTCCTCATAATCACCCCTAGAAATAAGCATCCATAAATAACTCCTTACCTCAGCAACTGCCTCACCCAAATCAAAAGATAGAGGAAGCATCTCAGAAATCCAGCTGGGAACAGTGGGCTTCAAACCAGACACGGGCTCAACATAAACCTTATTCCCACTCGACCCCAAGAATCGATAGGTCTTACCTCCCAAAACAAATATATCTCCAAAATCAAGATTCTCTACAAACGTCTCCTCCAAATAACCAATCCTCCTCCTACCATGATACGCCACAATATGAGCCTCATCAGGGATAGTCCCAATATTCTGAAAATAGATTGGCCTTAGATACCTCCCCCTCCTACCAAAAACCCCCTCATCCTCATCAAACCATATCTTACCATACACCCTATACCTCTCCAAATCATGATACTTACCAGCCAAATACCTCAGCACCCTAATGAAAACCTCCTTACCAAGATTCCTATATGGATAAGCCCTCCTAACGAGCCTATAAGCCTCATCAACACTCCACTTCCTAACCAAAGCCATACCAACAATATGCTGAGCCAAAACATCCAACGAATTCCTAGGAATATAAACCCTATCCAATCTACCCTCCAAAGCCTCCTTAATCAAGACACCATCCTCAATCAAATCATCCACATCCAACCCAATAAAATATCCTCTAGAAACCTTATCCATTGAATGCCCACTCCGCCCCACCCTCTGCAACCCCCTATTAATACTCTTAGGAGACCCTATCTGAACCACAGCATCAATATGCCCAATATCTATACCCAACTCCAAGGAAGTACTAGTCACAATACCCTTAACCAACCCCTGCTTCAACTTATTCTCAATCTCAAACCTAATCTCCCTAGAGAGAGATGAATGATGAACACCCAACTCATCAGCATCGACTATATTAAGCCTCTTCAAATGATACGTAACCCTCTCCGCGCCACTCCTAGTATTGGTAAAAATAAGCGTGGTCTTATACCTCTTCAATACTCTACTCAAGAACCTATACATAGAATTAGAAAGCTCCTGAGATGACACATAAATTAAATCCTTTACGGGGGCAATCAACCGAAGAACCATCTTCTTATGAAACCTAGTATCAACAATAACACAATCCCGAGGAGACCCATCATCCCTAAACCCCACCAAATATTGGGCCACAACGTCAAGCGGATTAATAGTGGCAGACAACCCTATACGTATAAAATCACCACCCACAAGATCAACCAACCTCTCCAAAGACAACGCTAAATGAACCCCACGTTTATTCTCACATAAACTATGGATCTCATCCACAATAACCCACTTAACATCCTTCAAGAAACGCCTAAACTTAGGCGCAGTAATAACCAACGCCAAACTCTCAGGAGTAGTAATCAATATATGAGGAGGTTCCCTAAGCATTCTACTTCTCTCCGCTTGGGAAGTGTCACCAGTCCTGACCGCTACCCTAATACCCAAATCCCTACCCAATTTATCCTTAACCATTTGATTAATTTCATTCAATGGAGATATAAGATTCTTATAGATATCATTATTTAGAGCCCTTAATGGACTAATATATACAGCATACACATGATCCTCCAACATACCAATCTTATCCAGCTTAACCAACTCACTAATTATATATATAAAAGCTGTCAAAGTCTTTCCAGAGCCAGTGGGAGCAGATATTAAAACATTCTCCCCCCTAACAATAGGCAATATCCCATATTTCTGAGGGGGAGTAAGCTCTCCAAATCTACTAAACCACCTATAAACATCAACATCCAGATAATGCATTAAATCCCGCATAGATATAGCTTCATCAGCATATTTTATCATATTCCCTATTCAAATACAACATCCATAATATAAAAATTTACACAAAAACATCAAACAACATAATATATAATCAACATAATACCAATAATAACCAAAATAACCCCTACCAAAATAATAGGATCAATAACACCACCAAGCAGAATCGAGGAACCCACCAATAAAGACACCAAAGCAGCAGAAACAAAAATCAAGTAAACCTTATCAGAAGACCTATCAAATGCATATAAACCCAATACAACTCCATAAACACCAATACCCAAGAGATAAATACCTAAAATGTTAGCCCCAGCCAAATAACCTACTATAATGGAAAAACCTAACCACAGGATAGCAAAACCCCAAGAAACCCAATAGAGAACCTCACCCAAATCAACCATAAAACATATTATACACAAAATAAAAATTTAAAAGTCTCGAAGCCAACCAACAAAAAAGTTACATCAACTATAAAGATGGGGCGGCAACAATTAATTAACAGGGAAAAATGAAGAAATATAAATACATACCACAGCTACTAAAACACAAACAAAAATACAATAAAAGAATCTTAAATGAGTTAAATAATCTCAACGAGACAATCAATACCCTATATAGTGAGTTAGAGGGGAAAAACACAGTATCAACAAGACTAATTAAGCTGGGTGCACTCATATTCTTTCTACCCATACTCGGGATATCAGAGCTTATCGGAATTATACTCATGGGAGTAGGAACAATAATAAATTTATTCAAAAGAAAATATCCGATAAAAAATATAGGAAGTGACCTAGCCAAACAAATAGAGACTCTAGAAGAATTTAAGAAAGACCTCGATAAAATAATTTGAATAAAATACTTTTAACCATACCTTAAATATCATTACCCCAGATTATTTCAAGGGTGAAACAATTGAGTGAAGAGACTCCCCTCAGAGTAGCAGTAATAGACAGAGAACTATGTAACCCAGATAGATGCACCCACGAATGCCAAAGATTCTGTCCACCAGTAAGAATGGGAATACCCTGCATAGAATTTGTTGAAGGCGAACCAATAATAAATGAAGAACTATGTATAGGATGCGGAATATGTGTAAAGAAATGCCCCTTCGAAGCAATAACTATAGTAAACCTACCGAAGGAACTGAGCACCCAATTGATCCACCAATACGGAGTAAATGAGTTCCGACTGTTCAGATTACCAACACCCACTAAAGACGGAGTGCTTGGTATAATAGGTAGGAATGGAACAGGAAAATCTACTGCAATAAAAATACTCGCGGGTAAACTCATACCAAACTTAGGGGATTACACATCTAAACCAGATCCAGACAAAGTTATAGAATTCTTTAGGGGAGAAAAATTATACTACTACTTCAAAGATTTATACGAAGGAAACATCAAAGTAGCATATAAACCTCAAGAGGTATATCTAATACCGAAAGCAGTAAAAGGTAAGGTAAAAGACTTAATAGAAAAAGCCTATGAATATGGAGACAAGGATTATACAATAGATATATTACACCTCAAAAACTCATTAAACAAAGATATAAAAGAATTATCGGGAGGCGAACTACAAAGACTAGCGATTGCAGCCGCATCACTAAAGAAGGCTGATGTATATTTATTCGATGAACCAAGCAGTTACAACGATATCTTCGAAAGAATGGCCGTAGCAAAATACATAAATAAATTATCTAGAGACAAATATGTAATCATAGTAGACCACGACCTAGCTTTCCTAGACTACATAAGCAATTATGTATCAGTTGTCTATGGAGAACCTGGTGCATACGGCATATTCACCAGGCCAGAAAGCGTAAGAACAGGTATAAATATTTTTCTAGATGGATACATACCATCAGACAACATGAGATTCAGAGAATCACCAATAAAATTTAGTACAGTAGCACCCAAACATAGTCCAGAGGCATACCCAGCAATGAAATACACCAAACTTAAGAAATATTTTAAAGGATTCTCGTTAGAGATCGATGAAGGAGAAATAATGCAGGGAGAGGTAATAGGAATAGTAGGCCCCAATGCAATAGGTAAAACAACCTTCATCAGAATGTTAGTCGGCGAAATAGAGCCCGACGAAGGAGAAATAATAATATCACCGGAGAAAATGGCATACAAACCACAATATTTATCCACAGACTACGACGGCACAGTAGAAGACTTCCTAACCGATAAAGCTGGTAAAAACGCCACATCTAGATGGGCAATAAACTCACTCCTAAAACCACTAAACATCTATAATCTATTAGAGAGAGAAGTAAGAAATTTATCTGGAGGCGAACTACAGAAAGTATATATAGCAGCAACATTACTCCAAAATGCAGACATATACTTACTAGACGAACCATCAGCATTCATAGACGTTGAGGACAGATTAGAAGTAGCAACAGCCATTAATAGATTCATTAAATTAAATAAAAAACCTGCAGCCGTAATAGACCACGACCTCATACTAATAGATGCAGTCTCAGATAGAATAATAGTATTCGATGGAGAACCCAGTAAAAAGGGTTATGGAGGAAAACCCCAAAACAAAAGAGAAGGAATGAATAAATTCCTAAGTCAAGTAAATATAACTCTGAGAAGAGACAAACATAGCGGGAGACCTAGGATAAATAAACCAAATAGCAGGCTTGATAGAGAGCAAAAAGAGAGGGGAGAATATTATTACATAGCAAAATAATTCCCCAAACAAATTAGTATACACAGAGTTAATAACTTTCATAATATATTTATATTGAGGGATGGAGGGATTAAGGTGGCATTAAAATGAGGTTTCCAAAGGACCGATTATTCCTAATCTCCAAAGAAGATGAAATAAAAAATGGATTAACAACCGACATTTACTTCCTAAGAACCGAAAAAATACTCAAAGAAGTCGGAAAACTGGATACTAAAGTAAAAATGGAGATAACTGCAGGATCGCTCCCCCACAACTTTACATGGGGAGTAGTAGCAGGAGTGCAAGAAGTAATAAATCTATTCAGAGACAAGAAGCTAGACCTATATATAATGAGGGAGGGAACTGTATTCAAACCAAATGACGTCTATGGATACAGGGTACCCATAGGCTACTTAGTAGGAGAATACGGAGTTTTTGGAAAATATGAAACACCACTACTAGGATTATTATGCCAAGCAAGTGGAGTAGCTACATATAGTGCACACATCAGAATAACAGCGTGGAACAAAGTATTATTATCATTCGGAGCCAGAAGGATGCACCCCGCAATAACTCCATTAATAGATTATGCTGCTTATATAGCTGGGTTCGATGGTGTATCAGCCATCCTAAGCGCAGACATATTAGGACTAAAACCCCAAGGAACGATGCCCCATGCATTAATACTAATAATAGGCGACCAAGTCGAGGCCTGGAAAGCATTTGATAAATATGTAGAAAAGGATGTAAAAAGAATAGCCTTAATCGATACATTATATGATGAAAAGGTAGAAGGTATAATGGCTGCTGAAGCACTCGGAGAAAAATTATATGGAGTCAGAATAGATACTCCAAAAAGTAGAAGAGGAGATATTAAGGAAATTATTCGTGAATTAAGATGGGAATTAGACCTAAGAGGACACGAAAAAGTAAAGATAATAGTATCGGGAGGCGTAAACATAGACAATATTAAAGAAATGATAGAAGCTGGTGCAGACGGATTCGGAGTCGGAACATCCGTTTCAAACGCACCCACCATAGACTACGCACTAGACATCGTAGAGATAGAGAATAAACCAATAGCCAAGAGAGGAAAATTATCTGGTATGAAACAAGTATACAGATGCCCAAAATGCTACCGATACACCGTAACTAAATACACGACTCAGGAACTAACTTGCCCCAACTGCGGAATAAAAATGGAGCCACTAATACATAAAGTTATAGAAAACGGCAAGGTATTAGAAGAATATGCAAATGTAGAAGAAACAAGAGAATATGTACTTAAACAATTAGAGAAAATCCATGAATTAGGTGAGATATAAAATGACAAGCACACTAGTTAAATCAATAAAAGTCTTCAACGTCGACCATGCAATTTATAGTATTACTAGAGACATTAGAGAGACCGTCGAAGATAGAGATAAAAATGGAATACTAATAAACATAACAAATACATTAGAATCAATATTATTAACTGCAATAGGCGTAAGATCACTAAGGAACCCCGCAAAAGTAAATGCTATATATTTCATAAGCGAGCGAAGGTACAAAATGCCCCCCAATCTAGATAAACTAATGAAATTCCTAAAGATATCCTATGAATACATCGAGATAGGTTCAGTAGCGAAAGACCTTAACAACTACATAAAAACATTTATACATAAAGAGAGAACACCCACAAACAAAGTAATACAGGCACTAATACTAAGGGAGATAGCCGACGCGAGAGACCTCCTGTTAGTTGGAGATGTGAACCGAAGCAATTGGCTACTAGGCATATTCAATCAAATATACACAAAATCAATGGATCTACTACCATTAACAAAAATATATAAAACTCAACTAAACAAATTAGTGGGAAGACTACATATACTACAATACACAAAGGGGATCGATCTAGACGATGAATGGACACGCTTCAAGAAAAACATCAGAATCAATGAAGATACATTAATAGATGCTATTCTAGAGGGAATAGTTAAGAGTAAAACTGATCAAGAAATATATGAAGACATATCAAGATTAGATAATGAAATAACAATAGAGAAAATAGGTTTAATAAGAAAAAAATTTGAAGAATCATACTTTAAACGAAATACACCGATAGCCATACTATAGCTAAATTATACCTAAACGAGATGGAGAAGAATATATAAGTTTACCACCAAATCTCACTTCATAAAACATCCTCGAACCAACAATTTTATACCTACTAAAGTTAAGATAATTTACTATACTCCAACCCTTCCTCATAACTGTCCTACCCCACAGACTAAAATAAATCTTCATCTTAACCCCCCTATATTCACCAAATGGGTCGATAACAAAATCATCCCCATCATAGATAGGTCCCTCCACAACCCTCCACCTCCCATCATAGACTATATAAAATACATCCAAGGCACCATCCCTACACACAAAAAAGGGAATAATAACCGACTTAAATCCAACCAAGAGATCCTCAAAAAAATTCCTATAAAATCTAAGAACCCTATCCATAAACTTATAACCAATTGGAGAATACCGCTCACCAAACCTATCATAGCCAAAAAGAAACCACCGATAAACCTCATCCACATCACATACAAATGGAATATTTATGATGTTAGGAGGGAAAATTAATACGTAATCCCCACCACTCCCCCTAAGAAAGACCCTTAAAGAATTAATATCGAGACACTGATTAAAAGAAGTATAATTAAAAAAATGGATACCATTAATCACAACACCAAACTTAGAATTAATCAATTCAGGCCTATAACTAGAAGGTAGGAACCTAGAATATGATAAAACATAATCAAACAATGCGCAATTCTCGACTCTAAATGGCCTAACCATCCAAGAAAACCACTGAACAGTCCATAATTTAAAGCCATTTACCAAGAAACTGGACAAGCCTTCCTTCACAAACGAATCTCCATACGAATTATAAAAACCTAATATGGCGAAAGCCATTGGGGGAACGCCATAAATATCGTCAATAACAACCTTCTCCAAGAACGATACATATAAGTTTATCGAATCATCCGGAATAAAATCTATCACTGGATGTAGACTAACATGCTCCTCAGGTATTTCAGATAAACCAACTAAATAGTTATGACCCCTATACTCATTATATAAAAATAAATTATATATACCGAATCTATCCCCTACTACTAGAGGTTCACGGCAACCCTCAAAACCTTCACCCAATTCCTAGCCACCCTCTCAGGTTGATAACCACCCCCACCCAAAAATAAAATACCAACACCCAACTCCTTCCCAGCCCTAAAAACCTTAGCAACAGCATCTAAATAACCCTCATCCGTATAACTCAAATGTGTTATTGGATCGCCCGCCAACCCATCCTGACCAGCCTGAAATAAAATTATATCCGGCCCAACCCTATACAAATGTTCCAAACACTCATCAATGTATCTATGTAACTCACTGTCACTTGACCAAGGCGGCAATGGAACATTAAACTTCGTTCCAAAAGCCTCTCCCCTCCCCCGCTCACTACTAAAACCAGTACCAGGATAAAGGAACCTCCCATCTTCATGAATATCGAAGATATAAACTTTCGGGTCATACTCATAAGAATAATATACTCCATCCCCGTGATGAGCATCTATATCTACATAGAAAAAAGTAATATCATGACCATACCGACTCCTTATATACTCAATAGAGACACCAATATCATTGAAGACACAGAAACCACCACCCCTATCCCTATACGCATGATGCCAACCACCAGCCAAATTAAATGCAATCCCACTAAACTTGAAAGCATAATCAGCGCCATGGCAAGATACACAAACCGACTCCAAAGAAACTTCATAAATACCTTTAAACACAGGAGTATCCCCATAATCAATATAGCCATAACCCCTCTCCGAAAGCCTCTTAACCTTCTCAACATAATCCCTAGTATGAAACAAGTACAAAATTTCATCGTCACTACATAAGCCATCTACACCAATAACCTCTAGCCCCCTAGCTAAACCAGAATCCCTCCTAAATAAATCTAGAAAAAACTTATATCTATCCCTACTTAGAGGATGATCCTCAAAACCATAACTAAATAATCTATCACCGACATATAGTCTGGACTTCATCCTCCCCTACGCGCAACCACCAAATGAACAACATCCCTATCATGCAAAATATAGTTCCTAGGTAATTTAATACCAGTCCTTACATCAATACCATGAAGAAGATTCTTCCTTAGAGTCGTATGAATCTCACCAGCCAAATCCTCCAAATCAGCCTCCCTAGGCAACAAATAAACATCAGGCAATATCCTTCCCTTCTTATCACTCAAACGCTCAATATCATGCACTGGATACACATACTTATAACCCATAACCTTAAACACCAAAGTGTTCAAAGCAAACTGTACACCAGTCCTCATAATCTTGGAGAACACAAATCGCTCCATATACTCCAAGGCCTTCTTCTGCTTCTCCGTCAACCTAGATGGATCCTTAACCCTAAACTCCTCATCACCAGGAATATATTCAACTAACCCCTTCTGCTCAGCCCGCCTAAGTGCCAACTCCGAGTCAGCCGATGCAGGAATAACTACAACATCCTTAAGAGTATTATTAAGCTTAATATAGTTCTTCTCAGCCCCCTCTAAATCAATTTTATTAGCTACAACAATAGTCGGCTTAGATATCTCCCTGACCCTATAAGCAAATACCTTAGTATCATCCATCGACCAATCCCTGAAAGGAGTGTCTTCCAACCCACTGAGTATGAGAGCCTCCTCAATATGCTCCTTCTTAACCTTAATACCCGATAACACAGAATATAAAGCATCAACCAAACCAATATTCTTCTCATGCTTCTCAATTGTCATCCTATTACCCTCAATGATCCTCTGATACCATAGTGCAAGCTCCTCTTCAATATCATAATAGTCAGCCAATGGATCACCATAACCAACCTCAACAATATTACCCTCCGCATCAATACTTCCAGAGGCATCAACCAAGTGAATCAACGCATCCGACTGAGCAGCCACCCCTAGGAACTGGTTACCCAAACCCTTCCCCATATGAGCACCTTTAATTAAACCAGGTAAATCTATTAATGTTATCCTATGAAACCTCCAACCACCAATACATACACTATTCCTAGGTTGACACTTCACATTAAACTCCCTACATACACATGGTGAAGAGACGTGGGCCACACCAATATTAGGCCTCTTAGTAGTAAATGGATACGGCTGAATCTCGGCATTAAGCAATGTAGCTGCATTAAAGAAAGTCGTCTTACCAGTATTAGTCTTACCGATAATACCGATCCTCAAGTCAGTCATTCAACACACCCACAATAAATAGTTATATTGATAAGCCGAGTATACAAATATTTTTGAATACACGATGAATAGACCTGTAATAAGGAGAGTCGGAAACGGAGTTGTAATAGATACTTATAATAAAAGGATAGCAATAGACAAAGTTCCGAAAAATGTTAGTGCAGACCTATACTTGGTATCCCACGCACATACAGACCATCTCCCACCAGGGGGAAATATGAAAGTACTAGCATCAAACGAAACAATAGAACTCGCAAAACTAAGAGGATACAAATATATAGCAGATAATGGAGACAAATACAGAGATATAGAATTAATAGACAATGGACATATATTAGGCTCTAAAGCATTCCTAATAAACGGAAATATATTATATACAGGCGACATCAACATATATGATAGGGAATTCTTAAAAGGATTTAGACCACCCCAAGCCGATATACTAATTATTGAAGCTACATATGGCCTGAGAAAATATATATTTGGAGAATATAACAAATTACTCGATAAATTAATCCAAAAAGTATATAAATCATTAGTAAATGGAGTGAACACCATCCTTGAAGCATATCCCCTCGGAAAAACCCAGTTACTAACAAACATATTCAAAGATTATGAAAACCTATATGTATCCAAATCGGTATATAACTACAATAAAGCATATCAGAAACTAGGATATATGAAGGAGACTAAATACAAAATATACAATGAACAGAATATAATCGAACCCATTCTACTAATTAAATCGAATACCTCGAAAATAGACCTTAAAAAATTTAGGCTTAGAACAAAAATAATTAGGTTAACGGGTTGGATGGTTGGAAGAGAAGATAAAGGACTGCCATTAAGTGACCATGCAGACTATCCAAACCTCCTCAGAGTAGTGGATAAAGTAGCACCGAAAAAAATCTATACAATATTTGGATACTCAAAATACTTCGCCAATGAATTGAATAGATTGGGATACGATGCAGAAAGCCTCTAAATAAACTAAATACTTTAAACAACCAGAACAAAAAATAAATAATTCTTATGAAATAGTGGAATGATTAAATGGTGATTTAAGGCAATGAAAAAGAGATTTCATGTATATATATCGGGAAGAGTACAAGGAGTATTCTTTAGATATACGTCGAAAGAACTAGCCGACCAACTAGGCGTAACCGGGTGGATAAGAAACCTACCAGATGGAAGAGTAGAGGCTGTAATAGAAGGCGATGAGGAGAAGCTTAAAGAGATGCTTGAGTTCTTCCATAGAGGACCCCCCTTAGCAATAGTAAAGAAAGTTGATGTGATTGAGGAAGAATACAAAGGAGAATTCAAGGACTTCAGAATAAAATACTACTAAAAATATTGGCCTATCAATTCCTCAACCCTACTAACAGATAATTCCTCCACACCACCCCAAATTAAATCAGAAAAATCAACATATTTGGAGAGGCCCTCGAACCCTTCTCTGAGATAGGCATTAGCCAAAGAAGAAGAAAAAACACATCCATCAAGAGGGTCCAATCCACTAACCCAACTATGCAAAAGACCAGCCATATAAACATCTCCGGCGCCGGTGGTATCTACAATCCCACTAACAGGCAATGTAGGTATATATATGAAAGACCCATCCCTAACCAAAATGGAGCCATATGAACCTAAAGTCAGTACCATAAAACCATCAATTATTAAACTATATTGAATAATCTCATTAACTCCACTAAACAATGAAGAAACCTCATCCAAAGAAAATTTAATGAACTTACACCATCTAAAGAACATAGGGTCTATTCGTTGATAAATAACCCTATTATTCTCCACCAACCTTACAAGGCCTTGAGGATCCAAACCAACACTGAAATACCTTGAAAGTGTTAATATATCAATTGGCGATAACTCACCAAGAACTGGAACTAAACCCAATATATCAATATCAGCTCTACAAAAAACATCAAGGAGATCACCCAAATCAAACTTATAACCATAATTCTCAACAAATTGACGCCTAACACCAACCCTATAAACATTCCTAAATTTTATATTGGGTTTTCCATACCTTCTAATAACAAAATATTTAATGAAATCCTCCCTAAGCCTATTCAAATCAAAATCAACGCCAACTGCAGTATAAATAAGAAAAGACTTCATGAAAAAATTCAAAACAGAAGAAATGAAATAAACAGAGCCTCCTACACCCCTAGTAACCTTATCACCAGCGATATTTTCATCGAGAGTCAATAACCCAGCTAATCCAATAATAATACCTCACCAATTACTCAGTATCTAGTAAATTCAACCCCGTCTTTTCATCGAACTTACGTCCCAAATCGAAGTCAAAAGCAAATATTACATACTCAACCGTTAGGGAAGCTATGTTACCCTCCAATAAATGCCCCAACTTCAGATCACCATCGTGCCTAGAGGCAGAAATATGAATATGGACAACCGGCTTACCATCCATCCAAGATATATTCCCGACGCCCGATACTAGTTCATAGAAACCCTCACCAGAAACACTGAGATACTCACCTCTAGACTCATCGAAGAAACCTACATTAACTCTATCCAAACTACCAATCAAGAATATAGCACCACTACGAATACCCTCACGCTCAACTATCCTAGTCAATTCCTTAAGAACATCAGTCCCTCTCTCTAATCTCCCAACAAATACTCTCTCAATTCCACCGCTCTTCATAAACATACCCCCCAACAAAACAAACCAAAAAAATAATTCTTAATAGAATGAATTTATTTAAGATAAGTAATTAACAAAAGTGTTTAAAATGTATGGAGAAAATATTTTAGATGACCTAAATAATATCCTCAATAAACAAGCCAACCACAGCTCAATAAGAAAATATAGAAACTCAAGGGTAGCATTTTACAGAGCCACACTCGATGCAGAGGCAGAAATAATAGATATTATAGAGAAGACGCTTGAGAAATATAAAGGCAGAAGCGAAATAATCAAATTACTAATCTCAGAGGGATATTTCTTGGATACCGGGATAGAAACTTTAAAAATAAATCATGGAGTAATATGGGAGATATATGACTACCCAACATTCACCCATTATTTAATTAGACTACTTAGAATATGGGATGAAAATAGAGGAATAAAGTGGATAGCAGTATATATAGATGAAAACCCCGATACAGCTTGGTGGTCGGATGAAGAGAGAAGCGAGTTAAATAGGTGATTAAATGTCAATCACTATAGGGATCCCCTCATACAATGAGGGTAAAAACCTTATAAATCTCCTCAACCAAATCAAGGATGAATATCGTAAATACAAGACAACAATAAAAGAGATAATTATAGTTGATGATAGCGATAATTACACAAAGACACTAATTGAAAAACACTTGAAAACAACAGTATATCCATATCCCATTATTTACATCCACAATAAAGAGAGAAAAGGAGTGGCAAACGCATGGAACAAAATATTTAGAGAAGCAAGGGGCGAAATAATTATCCTCCTAGATGCAGATATAAAACTCGGTGAAAAGACTATCAAAACAATAGCCCAAGAACTCTACCAAAATAATAGACTCGGTATAATAGGATGCAGAACAGAGCCATTGATAGATAAATCTATAGCCGCCAAGGCAACCTATGTCGTTGCACAATGGCTCCACTTAGTTAGAAAGAAGCATCCAAGAAGTCAATTCACAATTATGGGGAGGACACTGGGTATAAAAACCAAAATAGCAAAAAAGATCATGATACCAACCAACCTAATATCACCAGACCTATATCTGCAATGCATAGTTAGTAAACAAGGTTACCAAATTGAATATCTAGATAAAGTTAAGATATACTTCACACCACCTACCACAATAAGAGATTTTGCATCACAAATATTAAGAGGATATTTAGGACACAAACAACTAGATATTTTAATTAAAAAATCAATACACGATAGATTAGAACTGATCCAACAAACACGCCTATTTATAGAACAACTATTAAATAGTAGAAATCTAAACCTAATTATATCCACCATAACATCTTACCTAGCCACCCTAATCTATATACCAATAATATGGAGAGGCGCCGCAACCCATCTATGGGAGACAGCTAAAACAACTAAGAATATAATAATCAATAAATAATATAAATACAAAATAATTATTGTAAGCAGTAGCGATGATGAGCCATTGTAGCTAATTGATACCCCATGAAGGGGTAGATGTAGTAGACGGGCAGGCTGAGCAAAAAGGAATTATCCCCAATATTTAACCAATCGGGCAACCCCCTCCAACTCCAACATATACCTCTTCAATTCTATGCCGTCTCCAGAGGAGAAGCCACCAGACCCACCATCACTTCTAATTACACGATGACAGGGAACAACGATCAGGAAAGGATTTCTAGATAGCGAACTGGCCACAGCCCTTGCATATTTTTTCCCACCAACCCTTTCAGCCAACCACTTATAACTCCTAACCTCACCATACCTTATGAGCCTAGTGGCCTTCCACACCTTATAATCAAAATCAGTCCCCAACCCAGTGGCCAACTCTAAATCACTAAATTCTACACGCCTCCCCTTAACATAATCCAAGAAATATCTCGGAACACGGCCAACCAAATTCTTACTCAAAACCAACCCACTCATGTAAGATACTCCATAAACCACTCTCCCCAAATACTCAACCCTTAAAGAACCCTTATAAAACGGAATATAAGACAAGTCAATCATATCCAAAAAATCTAAAACAATAGGTTATTTAATAACTCGATAAAAAAACAATTATTACTATAACACCGTAATTAACTAATATAATGTTCCCTATAAAAGATATAAACCAAACAGAGAAATCCCCGATACTAACAAAACTACTCGTCATCATAAACATAATAATATTCATATATCTAGCAATACAGCCAAACTACCAAGAGATAATAGATAGATTCGGCTTTAGACCCATCTATCTATATAAAATGGAGAGAATTGAGACGATAATAACATCAATGTTTCTCCACGGAGGTTTAGAACATGTAATAGGAAACATGTGGTTTCTCTGGATATTCGGCGATAATATAGAGGACAAGTTCGGCAGACTAAAATTCCTAATCCTATACATACTATCAGGAGCAGCCGGTTCAATACTATTCTCGATAACAGCGGTAAATCCCTACATAGTAGCTATAGGCGCCTCCGGAGCTGTATCCGGAATACTAGGCGCATACCTAGTGTTATTCCCAAACGCAAAAATATTAACCGTAATTCCCATAGGATATTATTTCTTCAGGATTATCGAAGTAAAGGCAATATACTACATATTTTTCTGGTTCATATTACAAGCAATATTTGCATCAATAACAATAATATCATTAATCAACTTACCAGTAGCATATTGGGCCCACATAGGAGGCTTCGCAGTCGGTCTAATAGCCGGTATAATATATAGAATATCGAAGAGCCCTCAATATTAAATAACCAACCTACATATAAACCCTCCCTCATCATCCATATCCATCAAACTACCCAATACCCATGAATCACCAGACCACACATTAACTCCATCATGCCTAATATTAGGTACAAACCCGATTACAATATCTCTATTGAATACCAAACCATTGATCCAATTATTCAAGTCAGATCCAAACCTAGAATTATATTGGATATAATCCATCACCAACTCGTCCTTGAAACTAGATAATGGGGTACTAATCCTATACAAATATTTAATAGGAATATTCAAGCTATTCCCATATCGAGCCAAGAACGAATATAAACGTTTACTTATGGCTCTGGGCCCAGGTAGATATCTCAATATATCCAAAGCATCGAGAACATTTGGACCAAGATCAATTACTAATCTAATTTTAAAATAATCTTCCCTATACTGTTTAACCATCTTATTATTCACTAATCCCATAGCTATTAACCTCCTCCTAATACCATTGAACAATGACCTGCCGCTGGTAAAACCTTTATACACACCCCACCTATACCGCCTCCCATATCTAACGACATTATATAACAGCACCTCACCGAAATGGAGAGTAAGCCATTCCTCCTCCTTTAAACCAGGAAAAAACTTGAACAAAGTCCCCTTTGGGATTTGAGGGCCAGGGGCTCCATACCTAAAAACATTATACCCATCTTTTCCACGCGCTTCCAATACTATAGATACACCTGCACCAATGAAAGATATATATAGGTTCAAAACATGAAAATCACTAGTCAGAAATCCATCAATCCTCCTCCTCACTTCGAAGACGGAGAAAACCATTTAAAACCACCCGCCACCTATTAAAGATATCTTGGACATAATAGAGAAGGATCGGAAATAGATGACGATTAACCAACAATAAATATATAATCAATAAGAGACCTATCAAATATGGATAAACTATGAACAACATGGTGAGTAAAATAACCACTAACTTCCTCAGAAACCCCATCCTACTGAGGAAAATAAAATAAATTAATATAGAGATAATTACTACATCGATCAATAAGGAGAATTCGCTGGAACCATATATCACTCCCACACCAATACTTAGAAAGATGAAAGTAAAGATAAACAAGCTAATTTTAGCCAGTATCTTTATCAACACTCTCAACCTCATAGAAACCATCCTCACCGATCTTCAAATCAATATATTCACTATATTCAGGCAGTATAGGCGAGCGTTCAGCCACCAATCTCCTAAGGCCTTTACCCAATTTCGATAGATAAAGTGAATACTTAAAACCATATCCAAATGCATTCCCCCCATAAAATGAATGAAACCCTTTACCAGTAGGATTCCTACTCTCATGATTAGTCGCTATAACAACCAAACCATATATGCTGGCCAACCTTATCAAACTACCGATAATTAGATTGGTGACAACGGCTCTAGCAGGTAAATCAGATAGAGAAACTGCTAAACCCTTAACAAGCATCCCCATACTATCAATAACTAAGAATGATACCCTATATTTTCTAATAAACTTAGCCAAGGGTGATGTAACAGGATCCGACAAACCCTTTATCTTAACCTCAGTCTTCTCACCCTTACGCCCCACTTCCGCTTCTATATCGAGAATCTTAAGGGCAAGAGCCAGATCTACACCATCTAGTAAATATATAATCTTCTTCCCCCTCTCATCACTAACCAAATCAACCTTCCTAGTAAACAATCTAACGGCGTCACTCAAGTCCTCAATATCATATAATATACCTAAATCATCAAGTATAGCAGCCAACTCCCTCTTAAACTCACTCACACCTAATTTTTTACCACCACGCATTAAAACACTCCTAGATAACTTAACGTCACATAATCTCACACCTTTTCCGAACCTCTCTTCAAATCTTCTTCCCACTGTATCCGAGAAATTGCTTCTAAATGATGCCTCTGTATCTATATACAATGCATTCCCCAAACCCTGGTAAACAAGCTCATATAGCAGTTGATAAACCAACAAAGTCTTACCACTCTGGAACGGCCCATATAAATGAACCATACTCTCTTTAGGTATTCCACCCCCAAAAAAAGTATTCAGCCTTGGAATACTCCTAACAATATATCTCTCAACCATCATCCCCACCCTCCTTAAGCCACATTAAGCCCTTGATACTAATCTTATAAACATATCCTCTCCCAAATCTACTCCTCTTCAATAGACCCTCCCTCCACATCCACTCAACCGCCATATAAACATCACCACGACCATACTCACGCAAATACATATAGATACCCTCAACACCCACACTCCCCAAATCCCTAACAATAAGCAATATCCTCTTAACAAGAGACTTATCTGGAGCATACGACTCATCTACTGATACGTCACTAGAAAAATTCGTCTTTAATTCATTCAATTCCCTATCAACACTGATCGGCAAAAATCTACCTAGGGATATATAGTGGTGCGTCGAAGCGTCAATAAACTTTATCCTATCAAAACCATAATACTTCAAAATCCTATCAACAAAAGAATTATCTACAAATAAATTATAAGCCGGCAAATAACTAAACAAATTACTCTTATAATAACTAAAATGTATAAGGTTAATCAAATAACTATAAGACTTTAACAAAACATTGACCATACTAGGTGCAGGATTCTCTAGATATAATTCACCTAAGAAAAAAATATTTAACCGCTTAAAATCATACACCAAACTGGTAAATAGAGTGGCGATATACGGAAGAAGCCTCTGATAAAAACCCTTTATAGCAGAATAATCAATTAACGATGCATCACCCACAACATACTCATACTTAATCGGCTCATCAACATAATAAAGCCTCTTAACATCTGAACTATAAATCAAATATCTTAATAACCCAGCCAACCAATTATAAACAACCTTATCATACCCAGAAGCCTCATTCCTAAGAATCTCGACACGGCTACTCAAAATCTCATTATTAATCGTACCCTCAGACTCGTAAACACTAATCAATAGATCTATGAAGAGCGGCTTCCAGCCACTCACCCTATAACCCAAATTACCAGCTACTACATCAAGATAATCAGCAACCAATTCAAAATAAAAATACTTATCTAATCCAGGTGGTGGAAGAAAAATATTAGCAGGTATATCAACACCAAATAAATATCTTGAAACATCCCCTACACCTAAATCAATATTAAACCACTCCCCCATGACATCAAACAAGACTGAATGATAACCATGGCTATAAGCATACTCGCAAAACTCAATTATAATCGAATCAACATACCTACCCACAAAATTAATGCCCCTCCTGAATAAACTCCATTCCACCTCAAATTCCGAACCACTACTCTCATCAAAAGTCAGATAGATGCTCATCAACCAAATTCCATGACTTCAAAATATTTATATAGCATATCTTTGATTGAAGAATCAAAATTTTTTGAAACTAATCTTCAATAACCTTATAGGAATAGCCTTTAGAAGTAGGCCTAGTAATCAAAGTCTTATATCCCTTATCTCTCAACATAGCATCAAATCTGTCAACATCGTCCTCCCTAACAAATATACATAAACTAGGACCCGTGCCAGCTATACATGCCGCCACAGCACCCTCAGTCAAAGTCTCCACCAACGTCTCATAATCCAAATTCCCCAGTATTGAAAATAGAATACCGTTTAAAGTAGCCGCCTTCAAATGACCTCCCTTCTGACCCACATCAAAAATCTTCTTAAACAACTCACCATATCTCCTAATCTCCCTCATCCTCGATAACAAATCGGAACCCGAAGACCCTCTATAAGCTATTATAACAAACTTATTGGGCACACCAGTGTACCATGAAATAACCCTACCACCCATATTATCGGTATAAACAACACCACCCTTAAGGGATGCATAAATACCATCTAATGATGCAGAATAGAATCCACTAACAGCCTTAGATATATTCAACGCCTGATGAATAACGTCATTCTCGGAGAAAGATAACTCAAGCAATTGAGTAGCAGCCAAAACCGAATACACAGATACAGATGCTCCACTCTTCAACCCAATACCTGGAGGAATCCTCGAGTCAATCTCTAACCTAATACCACGGTCCTTAATCCTATTAAGATATTTATTTAGAAACCCCTTCCTAACCTGATTAATCAGCTTAGTATCCTTATCCCACTCACCCTTAATAATAAACTCAACCTCACCAGATTTATCCGTGAATGACGCCACTACACGTAAAGGAATGTCTACACCCATCGATGCCGCATAACCACTAGTAATACTAGTTATAAAAGGCAACGAACCATGCCCAATAACTTCAACAGCCTTCATCAAATAAAATAATGGATAAAAATATAATTTTAAATCATTTAATGAGATGGAGAAAACTCGAAAGATAATTTTATGCCGCGCCTCAAAACCTCATCAAAGAACAGCCTAGTATCCATTATTCTCTCAATTGGATGGGCTCCAGGGACATTAATTACACCCTTAGCCAACAAATATGATGCAATAGATGCAGGTACAGCGGTTAATAATGAACCAGTATCAGAATCAACCTCAGCAACCGCTGTAGCCACACCGATTAACTTGGTCCCACGGAGAACACCACTCACAACAGCTTGGAGCATCTCGTAACCAGCCCATCCATCGAAAGAAAGATTTAAAGAACGCAACAGCTTAAGAAGAACCTTCCTAGGAACAACCTCATATCCATCTAAATTAACCGCATCATTAGATGCTAAGCCCAGATCAGCAATAAGCTTCCACTTCATACCCTCATCCCAAGGTAAGTTAAATGCATCAATCTTATACCAAACTTCATCAATCCCTTTATCAGCATAAGTCTCAGCCAATGTCATAACTTCAGGATGAAATATCAAGAAAACCTTCGCACACCCTATAGGCTCAGGGAAACATCTTTCCTCAACTTCCGAAAACGGAGGCACCTTAATGAATCTACCACCCCTATAAACAACTGCATCCATAATTGACTCATCCAACATCGTCTCAACCGAGTATTTCCATCTTATTGGAACCTTCTTAAAGGGACCCCTAATCTCCCTATTAACATCATACAAATGAATATAATTTACCTCATCAAAACGTTCAACCAAATATTTAGCCAACATATTAATCAAGCCAGGAGCCCCACCAACATCGATCAACGCTGTCAGACTCCTCTCCTTAAAAGCCTTATCATAATTATATAAAGAACTACCCAAATCTAGATAAGGCGTCCCAGTATCCAAGGCAGCATCCAAAACATACCTAGCAAGACCATAATAAGTAGCATTAACTACGCAATCAACACCACGCAAATATTCCCTTAATGCAGCCCCATCCATAACATCTAAATATACGCCACTAACTTTATCAAATGACTTCGCAAGTGTATCAACCCTATTTACGTCAATATCACCGACAATAACCTCATCAATATCACTGTAAAACCTAACTAGATCCCTAACAATAACACTACCAACTAATCCAGCACCAATAACAAGCAACCTCAAAATGACCCACTTCCAAAAAAACTATAGAATATTAGAATGATAGACCATAATGAAATATTATTTATGCACAAGATTCCAATAAAAATATTAATATATAGAATATATCCATCAAAACAGAGGATCAGTCTACATCCCTATATATATCATCCAAAATACTCCAGAGATCACTCTCCTTATCAACTCCCTTGATAATTATCTTACCAGTCCTAAATATATTAAATTCTAAACCATCCCTCCTAACCCTAACCAATGGCCTCACATTAGAAACCCCAAAAACCCTATAGATCCTCGACAAAGCAGCCTCTGAATAATCATCCTTGAATAAAACCATATACCCTTTCTTCTCCCCACACAACTTCTCAATTTTCTTAATAAAAGACCTATAATTCACTCGTCATCACCACTATCTCCTTCAAAGCCTCAATAAATACATCTATCTCCTCCCTAAGATTATAAATATAATAACTAACCCTAGCCGAGTTATTTATCCTAAAAAATTCATGTAGAGGTTGTGCACAATGATGCCCACTCCTAACCATTATACCGTAATCATCTAATAAAGATGCTGTTTCATGACCGCCCAAACCCTCAACATTAAATGCCACAACACCACATCTAAGAGACGGGTCGCGAGGCCCATAAAACTCAACACCATCCAAACCACCCAACTTCTCAATGGTATATCTAACTAGCTCCTCCTCATACCTACGAACATTATCCATACCAAGCCTCTCCAAATATTTAATCGCCTCCATTAAACCAATGGCACCAGCAACATTAGGCGTCCCAGCCTCAAACTTCCATGGAAGAGCATTATAAATAATATTAAATCCCTCCCTAGCCCTAGCTGAGACACTACTAATCATATCCCCACCACCCAAAAAAGGCTCCATATCACTAAGAATCTCCTCCTTACCATACAAAACACCTATACCCATCGGACCCAGCATCTTATGCCCAGAAAAGGCCAAGAAATCGATATCAAATCCCCTAACATCAATTGGGAGATGTGGAACCGACTGAGCCCCATCAACCAAAATATATGCACCGACTTCATGAGCAGCCTTTGCAATCAACTTGACATCATTAATAGTACCCAATACATTAGAGACGTGTGGTACACAAACTATCCTAGTATTACTCGACAACTTCGAGTACAAATCATCCATATCAATTCTACCATCACCAGTAATGTTAACATATTTAACCTTAAACCCCTTAACCTCAGACACAATATTCCACGGCACAATATTACTATGATGATCCATCAAAGTAACTAATACTTCATCACCCTCACCAAATTCATGCAAACCAAGGGAATAAGCAACCAAATTAATAGCCTCAGTCGCATTCTTAACAAACACTATCTCCCTAAAACTCCTAGCACCGATAAACTTAGCTACATAATCATGAGCATCCTCATACAACTGAGACGCTTCTTGAGATAATGTATGAACACCCCTATGCACATTACTATTATAATACATGTAATAATTCCTGATCGCCTCAATCACTTGAATAGGCTTCTGACTAGTAGCCGCATTATCAAAATAAATCAAAGGCTTCCCCTTAACCCTACGATTAAGTATAGGGAAATCCTTCCTAATTTCATATGGATCAAACATAACCTCATCACCTATAGAGAATTAAACCACCAACCATAATTATAATTCAAATAATTCCATGTAAATTAATAGTAGAGGTTATTATTTAACAGTGTTATATAATAACTCCAATAACACCTAATACAAAACCCAAATAACTATTCATCTCAACAAAACACTAAATAACAACCGAGACATTCATCTATTGATAAGCTCACACAACAATAAAGTAATACGCTCTCACTCTTGCAAAACTATGAAACCTATATGAGATTTCTTATAATATGTAAATGCACCATACTTTTCCTCACTCTATTCAAGACCCTCTTCCGTGGACTATCATATATCCACAGTACCTAATTTAGCCTTTATTAAAATAATCTGAGTTAATGATGCAGATACAGATAATCATGTGACTCAAGCCAGGAATACTGGAAACAACATATCCAACGGGATGCCCATGAATTCTCCTCAAATATATAAATAAAGGCCTAAAGTATGCTAATTCAAACCGGCGGCTTACGAGGTTGTTTACATACAAATCCATCATACCTTAATTCCCCTCATCCTCAACAATTCTTTATAATAATCTTTTAACCTATGTTTCCCCCTACAGGGCGCGATGAAATCATTTGTCATTGCAGTTACAAAGAATTTTATTAGGGTATAATAATTTCTAGAGAATATTTTAAGTGGTATAGTGGATAACTCAACCAGTTTCTTAGGAACCCTCATTATTTTAGGCTTTTCACCTATTATATTAAAGGCCAGTCTAGCTATGTCGATATATTTTAATATCTCTGGTCCACCTACTGACACCTCCTCAACATCTTGATCCACTGAATCTACGCACACCTTTGCGAGATCCGCCCCATGTATAGGATTCATCCTATTCTCACCGTCCCCAATAAGATATACCCTACCTTTTAAAGCCATATCGAGGAACTGTGTCATATCCGAAAAGAACCCAGTTGGACGTATAATTGTATACTTTAATCCTGAGGATATAAGTTCATCTACAAACATTTCCTTAGCCTTAATACCCTCGATAAACGTGAAGTCTCTAGCCCTATACACTGAGATAAATATAAATTTATCTGTAGACGACTTGATAGCCTCAAATAATATATTCCTATTTCCCTTATAATCAACATCCATGAAAGTAACCCTCTCACCAGGTCTAGTCAATCCAACTGAGGAGAAAACGATATCTATATCCTCACATAACCCACTCAAGGTTTCAGGCTTAGTTACATCTCCAATCCAAACATCATCAACAAACGTATCTATTTTAGGTTCTAAAAAGGGACCGGTTTCACTAAGTTTATCCGGATTCCTTACCAAAGCTCTAACCCAATATTCACGTTTCTTAAATTCTTTAACAACATACTTCCCCAAATATCCTGTTGCGCCAGCAATTAGAACCTTCTTCATATACCTCAAGATATTAATATAGGCAATAATAACTTAATACTCAGTAAATCAATTAGAATCTAAAAAGATAAATTAAACGAGAAAACGAAAAACATATTATTAAAGCACCAAACATTTAGATAAGAGGAATTTAGTTAGTCAGGATTTATAGTGGCTGATAATAAGATGAAAAACACCGCTCTAGTCAGCTTAAGTTGAGAAATAAATTATTATATTAAAGGCTGAGTGCAAGGGAAAACAGCGACTTTAAAGACCTACGACAATAAACACGCTCCAAAGCCATATATTTTAAGTTCACCGAGTCTTTATATTAAGAGTTTTATCGAATCTCAACCAAAACATCTACATCATAAATCATCACAAACCTAAGATACACGTCACATATATTCTTGCGTCACAGTACATTATATAAAACAGATATACCCACTATATTGAAATCAAGGGTATCGAAGAAATATATCCATCAATAAAGATGTGATAAAAATCAAGTATTTTAGTCGAAATACTTGAAAGAGCCCCGGGGGGGATTTGAACCCCCGACCTGCGGCTTACGAGGCCGCCGCTCTAACCGCTGAGCTACCGGGGCATACAATAAATAATTCTATGTAATAGATCTAAAGTGAGAGATGAACGCAATAAAAATATATTTTTTTGGTTATAAACTTAAACGATTCGAGTCATCATGTTGATATAAAAAATTAAGGGGAAGAGGTTAAGTTGTCTCCCCTTCATGAATTGTATAGGCATATATACGTCTTTTCCTATGTCCTTTCTCAAACTCCGCATAGGCATACCTCTGATCAGTCTCTATTTCTATCTCGATATACCCACTATTCAGATATCCCCTAAGAACATCAAGTCTCAACTGGGTGTCCCTAGAATTTTTGTTTTTATCTCCATCGTTGAACCAAGTCTCTTTTACATGGACATAAGGATAATCTCCACTACCCTCTGGAAGAAAATATTGTAAAATAACTTTTTCCTTTTTAAAGGTGATGATTATTTTTATTGGTAAATTTTCCCTAGCAATAGTTCCGTTACTCATCTTACTTAAAATCAGTGGATCCTTCGAAAACATATCGTTAGTAGTCGCAGATTCCCGTTTAAGCCAAATACTCCATCTAATCAAAGACAAGATATTACACCATCTGTATAACTTATTGTAGGGGAGCCTAATAAGTGGTATAAAATAGGGATATTTAGATCAATTGATTAATAGTGAATAATCCTATCTACTTGGTTTGTAGGGATAGATACCCTTTATCCCTACAAATGGATTATTTCTGATCTCATACTCAACGGTTGTTGAGGGGCCATGGCCGGGATGTAGAATGGTTCCACTATCCAAGGCAGAAAAAAGTTTATTGTGAATGGACTCTATTAATTGATTTAAATCGCCACCAAAGTCGGTTCTACCAATGGACTCGCGGAATATAGTGTCACCTGTAAAGACATGTTTCCCAATCATAATACATACACTACCCATAGTATGCCCCGGAGTATGAATAATACCGAGGGAAAAATCCTCTATCCTAAGTTCACCTTCTTCAATAAATTCCTTGGACTGCGGCAACTTGACGTCAATATCCCTAATAAAAATCCTTAATCTCCTTACCTCATCCAGACTGAGGAGATAAGAATCCAACTCATGAATATAAAAAGGTATATTATACTTTGTGCATACGTCATAAGCACCTATAACATGGTCTATATGCCCATGTGTAGCCAATACCGCGATGGGAGCGGCCTTCCACTCATCCAAAACCTTAAATAATTCCGTTACTGAGGAACCCGGATCAATAATCAAGGCTTTCCCCTTGGAAATAATCACATATGTATTTGAGGCAAATAGACTATTTACGATAGTAATTATATTCATAATAATAATTCTTCAATGCAACCATTCGAATTAACATTAGGTTTAGTTAAATGTAGAATGAAGTATATATTCCACATCTATGTATTTTCTCGCCGAATCCTATCTAGTAAGATTCTCCTCGCCTCCATTATCATTCCATAATCAATACTTCCCTCAAATAAATCGCTTAAAATGTTCTCTAATTCATACTCAGTCGGCACACCCATGGACAAAAGAATCTGATTAGCCTCATCAATCGACTCAGTAGCTAATATTTTATGAGCCATTGGAGAAGCTTTATACACTGACTTAGAGTCGATATGGAAAACCATAGTAGACAAAATATCCAGATATACTCTTCTAGTCCCATTCCTTATATTCTTCCAACCATAATTTCCCCTGACAGCCTCCAGTATCATATATCCAGCCTCAGATATGGAATGCTTCAATATATCCTCGAATAACTTTATATCAGATTTACCGAAGCCTATACTCCCTAAGTATGACCCATCCCTAACAAACCCACCCAATAATTTAAATATATAATCTCTACTCAACTCACCATCTACACCAGGGCCAGCGACAGCAACATATGAAGGAATACCGTCCCGATCCCATAACAAATATAGAGAAGCCAACGTAACTTGATCAGCAAGTGGGCTCCATAAATCACTCTCATTACCCTTAGCCAAAATATCCCCACCCACATCGAGACCAACCACTAAATCGACTCCCTTACTCCTACAAATCTCTCGAATACCTCTATACGCACCCAAAACTCCTCTCCTCAATGTATAGATATCAATGGGTTCATTAAGGGCGAGAGAGACATTGGCCGCCTGAAAACGCACAATCCTGCCTCCCCGAATCGAATAAGATGAGCCATCTATCGTCAAATAATAGTTCCCTCTATCCCTAAAAGAATATATTTCACTCAAGTCAATAGGGCCAGGAACCCTATCAACGACAAACCTCTCCCAGGGATATGCCGCCAAGGATACCCTAAACCCCCACCTCCTAAGTTTAGATGCATACACAGCAGAAGTAACTATATCACCTCCACCGCCAGCGGCGACAACCAATATATGATTATAATTAGCTGAGAACAATTACCCACGCCACCATTAAAGGATTAACCATCGAATAATTCCTCAACCTTGTTAAACAATGTCTCAGCAGCCCGAGCAGGGTCACTTGATTTAGTTATATATCCACCAACTATAATCAACTCAACCTTATACTTACTTAATCTAGTTAGATTATCTGGATTAATACCCCCAGCTACAGCCAACCTACTCGATAAGCCCGCCTCAGCCACCTTGCCCAAGAACTCAAAGGGAGTGACACCCTTATGCTGCATATCTATACCAGAATGAATTATCATATAATCCGGCCTAAATTCATCAATCTTCCTAACTAAATTCATTGACTTAACACCCATCAAATCAACCATGATCCCCCTACTAAATTCCCTAGCCGCATCAATAGATGCTTTAATAGTGTCTTCATCAGCCAACCCCATCACAGTCGAATAATCCGCCCCATATTTATATGCTAAAGAAGCCTCTAAATATCCAGTATCCATAGTCTTCATATCAGCAACCACAACCTTCTCACCGAAGTTCTTCTTCAACAATTCAACCGACTTAAGGCCTAATGTTTTAATTAACGGAGTTCCAGCCTCAATATAATCAACATAATCTAAAACTTTAGAAGCTATATCAATAGCATCCTTTATATCAATCAGATCCAAAGCAACTTGAATCAATGGCCGCATAATCTCTCCTCAATACTCCTAATCTTATTAATCCTTCTTAAATGCCTACCCCCCTCAAAAGATTCACTTAACCATGCATCAACCCACTCAACAACATCCTCGAAGGGCATTGTTCTACCCCCTAGACATATTATATTAGCATTATTGTGCCTCCTAGCCAAGATAGCGCTCTCCCTAGAATATACTAAAGCAGCATAAACCCCAGGAAACTTATTAGCCGTAATCGACATACCAATACCGGTACCACATATCAAAATTCCAGCTTCAACATCTCCTTTAGAAACCAATTCAGCCACCTTAACAGCATAATCCGGATAATCAGTAGATTCTTTTGAATAAGTTCCCACATCAACGAAACTAACTCTACCCCCCAAACGCTCCATAATAAATTTCTTTAAATCATAACCAGCATGGTCACATCCTATAGCTATCCTCAAGAACAACCACCATTGATTAAAATAAGAATATAATCCATAAAAAATAATTTGGTTATAAACAAACTCCTATAATAGTTCTATAGGCATTAATCATACTAGCCAAACCAAGTATAAATATGCTATGTACCCTTATGGGCTCAGACCCGTCCTCGAAGGGGCCAATCACCATATATCATTAAGGACCTCATTCATCATAGCCCAAAACATTAGAATAATAATAAAATATAAAAAATATGAGGAGATTAGGTGAATATGAAAAACAAGATAAAGATATATACAATAGGTCACTCAAACAGAGAAGCCTATCACTTCATCAAGCTACTAAAAAAATACAATATCAATCTATTAATAGATGTGAGGAGATTCCCCAAGAGCAGAAAATTCCCATGGTTTAACCAAGAGACTCTAAAAAAGAATCTAAAGACTAACGGAATTATATACATGTGGCTCGGAAAAAACTTGGGTGGATACAGGAAAGGCGGATATAAAAAATACATGGAAACTCCAGCATATCAAGAGGGGATATTAATGATAAAGAAACTAGCTAACAAAAGGCGTATAGCAATAATGTGCAGTGAAAAATTATGGTTTAAATGCCACAGACGATACATATCACATACATTAGTAAAAGAGGGATACCAAGTTATCCACATAATTGACGACGATAAAATAAACGTACACAGAAACCTTAGCAACATTTTATAAGATATTCCATCTACTGAGGAAACATAAAAACAAGTTTTGATCCAGGGATAAACCCAATAATTTATAACCAAATACAAAAAATATATATTTAAGTTATGTATACTGAATGGACGACTACAAACATATTTAACGAAACGATATATGCATCAATATTATTAATATGGGTTGTATTCGTCGTAAACATTTTGGCCAAAAAAGGATATGAATGGATCAAAACATATAGAGGAGAGAGAGCCGGGATATACTTTGCTAGGAAAATAATCCACTTCCTAGCAGGTGGATTGGTCGCATTACTAGTCCCATATTTATTTCAATCCCCCCTACTCCCAGTAATCATGGCCTCAATATTAACAATAGTAGTCTATATACCTCATAAAACCAATAGACTAATGTATTGGTTCCAAGTGCCAGACAACATAGCCGAAGTATACTTCACAATAATGTGGGGAATATTAATATTCATAGGGTGGATAATAGATGTCTGGCTGGGCGTAATACCAATCATATTTATGGCATGGGGGGACGGGATAACCGGCATAATCCGAAACCTTAGATACAGCCGCCGAACCAAAGCATGGATAGGCAATCTAGCCATGGCTGTCTTATGCATTCCAATCGGATTCGTAACATATAAATGGCTAGGAGTTATTGCAGCCATAATATCCAGTATAGTAGAGCATTATGAATTCATAGATGATAATATAAGTGTCCCCACATCAAGCTTCATAATACTGCTAACCAAATACATAATATAGTCTCCCAAAGGATACATCAATAATATAATGGATTGTTTTAGGAATAAAATTTGTTCTTTATTTTATATACTAAATATACAATGTAAACTAGAAAATCCATATGTTAATTGAGATATACATTTTGTATATATAATGGATATAATATACCCATACATAAAAAATCAATGGTGAGTGAAATGGAGTGTAACGTAGGGGGAATCGATAGAGGAATTAGGGTAATAGTGGGAATCATACTTATTGGACTAATGATTCTATTAGGGCTATACAGCCAATTAATAGGTATAGTAATAGGAATAATAGGCCTATTGATGCTAGTAACTGGCGCATCAGGATACTGTCCCCTCTACAAAATACTTGGAACAAATACCTGTAAGACCCAGGTCGCTACTGAACAAAAATAGGGAATTCAATAATACAATAAAAAGGGTCTAGGAGGAGGGCAACGATATCATCCTTTCTTAATAACTTTACCGCCGGCAATATTCATAGAGAAACCTAATAACCATATCAGAACAGGATATACTATAAGCCTCTCCATACCACCCTTACCCAAACCAAGGTAAGAACCAATTACGAAAAGAACCAGTGACAACAATGCAATAACTCCTAACAACACCCAAATATACCTAAATACTGTTATATCGATCCTAATAGAATAAATTGCAGCCAATGATGAGAATAAGAAAGTAATCAAGGAGAATATTGTATGTAGATATGGTACATTCATAGGGAATAATCCGACTCCCATAGCTCCCAATGAAGCCAACCCCATTAAAACTATGAAAACCCTATCAAAACCTTCATAATAAAGCAAATATATTGAAACTAAACCAAACAAACCCAATAAAAATACAGATATATTAAAAATAGGTGCAGAGGGACCAATACCTAACTCACTGATATAATTACCCGAAACACTATAACCAGGGTAGAGAAAAGCAGCAATATTCATAAGAAAGAAAAATTGAGCCACACCAACGAAAATTAATAAGCCCGAGATAATTAACCTACTCTTAACCATGAAATAAATATGTATAGAAATGATATTTTAATATCGCAGATAACGACAGCCAAAAACTTAAAAATTAACATAAGAAATATATGAATAGTATTGTTTGCGGGGGTTCCCCTAGCCTGGCCAACGGGGCACGGCTTAGGAATGTC
>WAJV01000085.1 GCA_015523725.1 Candidatus Geothermarchaeota archaeon | reverse complement strand
CCCCTTACCCCTCCCCAACAACTCCTTAACCTCAACAGGGACAGAGATAGTAATATACCGCCTCCTAGCCACATGAATCACCTAATACCATATAGTTATATAGTTGTATAACTATATAATCAGAACAAATACCAAATATATTATATTACCCCCTTTAATCATTAACCAATGCAACAAAAATATTCGTAACAAGCTCTGAAATAAGCCTCCCCAAGGAATAGAGACTAGAATCAACTCAGCAGTTGAAGAATTAAGAGATAATCCTTTAAAAACAGTTCTATAAAGACATTAGGAAATTTGGAGGCCTTGAGTTGGAGATTACAGGATTTTCTATATTGTTTAAATAAAGAAAACATAGAGTTGTGCTCTAAACCATGCACTCATAGGAAGAAGGAATATATATTATAGTATTAGAGCTGTGTTTACACCAACCTTCTCAGCCACTTTTGCCTGTTGCTGGTCACTTGTAACTAATGTGGCGTTATATGTCTTCGCCTGAACAATAAAAAGAGCATCATAGACTGGGATCTGTTGCTCTAATGCCAGGTTCAATCCATCCCCAACATATTTGCTCGCTTCCTCGGTAACGATTACCCTCTCCCTAAATAGTCTCAACATATGTTTAAGCAGTGTGTTTGCTTGGTCATCACCTATCACTCCATATATCTTACAATATTTCCATATCGCATTAGCCGACTCAACCAATAAATAGTCAACTGTACGTGGATTCATACTTGGATCTAGATAGTTAACAACCTTCTCCCAACCCTCCTCCCTTAAAAGAAACTTAATAAAAGCGGAGGAATCAACGACTATCACGGTCCTCCCTCACCAACCGATTAGCTGTTCCTCTAGGGGCCTCCGGAAGAGTCTTTATAAAATCGACTGCTTCATCAAGCACCCTCCTCCTCCTAACCTCTTCAATCCTCCTAATAATAAACTCCCTAATCTCCTTACTCCAATTAATCTCCCCCCTAAGCATATCCATCCAACGCTTAACCTCATCAGGTACACGAACACTAACAACCTTACCCAATAAAACCACCCATAAACCCAAGTATCATACAAAATAATAAATAAATGTTATACAAATTAAAGTAAAAATGAAATACAGATTTCCAAAAGATTGGCTTAATGGTTATGGATCCATATTCTATTCGGTGAGCTACATCAGCATTATAAGCCAATAACCGCCTATTAATCAATTAGGTTTATCCATTAATTATCAAGACGATATTGGTTCGGTTATCTGGAGATACATGCCTCATCATCACAGGATTGAGTGGGAGATGGAATGAGGATCGAGTATAGGGGTTTCTGTAGGAATTGTGGTTTGGAGTTTCCAGTGGGCTTGGGCGGATACTTCTATATAGAGGTTGATAGAGAGCTGCTTTTAAGGCGTTTACAGGATATAGAATATATGCTAGGCCGGTTAAGGGAGTATTACATGGGTATAAAAGATTTGATATCTGAATTCAAAGTGATAGTTAGTAAGCTCCACGACTCCTCAATCAAATCTTTAATCGAGAGATTAGATGATGTAGCTATTAAACTGGAGGAAAGAATGCTTGACATCAGTATATTCTATATGGATGTTCAGTATTACTTCAGGTATATTGATGAAGAGGGATTAAACAACCTCAGGATAAGGTGTCCACCAGGGGAAGAAGCCAACTACATAAGAAGTTATCTAGGCCATCTCGATATCGAGGAAGTTATTAAGCGAGTGGGCTTCAACTCATTCTGTATATGCCTAGAATGTCTCCACCAATTTGAAGCAGACTTAAGAGATGAGGAGAGTAATCCATTTAGACATTGGATAAAGGGCCCGCCAGCTAAAGATAGTAGAATATGCCCAGTATGCGGCTCAAAATCAGTAAAAACCATTTCAGAAATAATTGGACATACATGTCCAAAATGCAAATCGAGTAAGATAACCACCGAATTCATAGGATGTATAGAATAGTCTAAACATCCAATTGTAGTTAATAAATAAAGAAAAAGATTATGGGATTACGATGTATGTATTTTTACAGTTACCTTTAGGATATATAAACTATTTAGCCCTACCTATTCACTAGAATACGCATATAGTCTTCTATAGGTTAGTGATTTATTTAATACGCTTCCATATAACAATTTGATACTCTGCTACACTGCAGTGGCAATGTATCAATAATTAAAAACTTGGAAATAAACCATATCAACACTCTTCTTTATTCAAATATTGAGATAAGAACCAAATCCATTCGGGAGGTAAGTGTTAGACTATTTGATAAGCGACTTAATTAAGCATAAGATATATTTGATAGCCTTCATATTGTCAATGAAATCTATCTTTAAATTACCTTATTTAGTATATATAGAAGTCTCTTGGGGTAACACTGTGGAGAAATAGGTAGACTCCGGGCTTGTACAGCCTTCTCAAATTGTCACCAGCATTACACTTAATGGATTCTTGGCTAATCAACTTTTCCAATAGAAAGTTATAGTGACCCGTTTTGTCACGTCTCCACTCTCTTGACCTTCTATTTAATAGTGGCTTTATAATGTCTATTGCATACCATTGGAAATCATTGGCTTCATCATAAGTCCTACAGACTACATATTTCCATGACCCCGATTCAATATAGTGTGAGATTATTTCTTCTCCATTAACTGGGGAACGTACACGGATTCTTCTAGAGCCGCTCTTTCTCCTCTCAATTCTAAATTGGAAATTCATTTCAATAGCTATGTATTTTCTAAGTGCGGATGCCTCCACATTACCTTTACAATGATTATAAAATATTCTCTTGGCTAGATTCCTCGAATCCCCAATATAAATGGGAAGCCCACCCAAGTCTTTAATATCCATTAGATCAGCCACCCTGCTCTACAATTTTCTCCCTATATTTTCCCTCAAAGACCGTATGGTCACCCTCGATTAGAGCCTCAACTAAATCATTAATTATTGGAGAAAGCCAATATACCCCGCTACTCCCCCTACTCTCAAATACCCGAATATTTTCATGAGTTACATAGAAGTCAGTAGCCTTAACAAACTGTGTATAGTCCCTACTTCCAAATACATAGACAAATTCAGGATCAATATTCTTAAGTATATGGTCAATAATCATGGGTAGAATCTTCATCCATATCTTCTTTGTATAGGGGATATTATTCTGCCGTGCTATATTATAGTTAAAGGAGGCTTGGTAACTTCTAGCCTCCTCCAACCCATGTATTATTGTATTATTCCATATCCACCGGATAAGAAGAACCACTCAACCTCTCTACCAAGAATAATTCTTCTAACTTCATTATAGTGCATGAGGCGTAAATGCCTATATGCATTCCCCCTCCTAAAATAGAGCTCAAACGCATAAGTTAATTTAGACCCTAGACTAGCCCTAGGATCACTAAAAACCAACTTCCTAGTCTCCAGAAGCTTATG
>WAJV01000084.1 GCA_015523725.1 Candidatus Geothermarchaeota archaeon | reverse complement strand
TTTCACGCTGATTTGTAGATATATAATTAAAAATTAAATATATTCTATTTTTATGATGCATTCTTTTTTCATATTTTTTGTATATATCTTGTAAAAATATTGGAAACAAAATACTTTTTGTCATAAATTCGAATTATGGTGATTACTTGACTGTTTCAGGAGTCGAGGGGAAGAAGAAATCCAAGAAATCTAGGAGGAAGTTCCTGATAACGCTGGCGGGACTAGGAGCACTTGGATATATTCTCTATATTTATAGAGGAAGCTACATGAACTTTATCGGCAATATAACTCAGACCGCTCAAACACCAAGTGCAACTACCAAACCCCCTGAGTCCACGGCAGGAGGTGAAAAACCAGTATTCACAGGGGTCGAGGTGCCGCCTAAACCAGAGGTAACGATACAGCCATACAACATAATAACGAACCCTAATGTGATGACCCAATATGTCCTAATACCTCCATCAACATATGTACTCACGCTCGTCTTCGAGATCGCGAACATAGGGTATGGGCCATCGATAGAGGGTGTCGCTGAGGTATATGCCGTAGAAAGGGGGAGGAGCGACGTAGACTATAGTAGTGAATCATATTTAAGGGGAGGCTGGCTAGATATCGCCACCAAAATAGCCGAGGTAAATTACTTACTGATGCCGAGGATGAGGAAGAGAATTAAAGTCGAGATACCAGGGAGCTACAGCCCCAATTACTACACCTACTATCTAGTAGTGGGTGATAAAGCCCTAGACCCACCTAGATACGATTTAATCGATGCAAGCAGGAAAGCGATGGAGGCGACTATATAATGCCAAAGATACTTACACATGTAGCAATAATGGATAGGGTAATAGCAAAACTAGGGAGTAGCAGTGATCCAAACGATAGGGAAATAGCCAGAATAATGAGAGACAACAGAGAGGCCGCCATACTAGGCGCTATAGGACCCGACATATTTTTCTGGGCCCCAGACTACGACTTCAACCAGGTTTTACTAGAAGTATATCGAGTATATAAGTTTCTAAAGGACCTCTATGATAGCACTATAGGGAAAGTAGCCGAGATTATCGAGGAAGTCGGTGAAGCTGTAGAAGAGACTGTAGAGGAGGTGGCTCCAGGAGCAGTCCAACTAATAAAGACTACACTAAGGGAGATTCAGGAGACGAAATCCACACTACAAAACATCTCTAATGCAGCTATCTTCATAGGCCTAATCAATACAGTTAATGATATCGCAATGGCGTCAGAATTGCCCCTAGATGATTTCGCTTTGGAGCAAATAAGGTCACTAGGGGGATTGACGAACCTATTTAACTTCGCAAGACTAGGCCACTACCTATATGATATTATGAAGCCACCCCTACAACTGGGGGAGGCTGAAGATAGATGGTACTGGTTCGATATGCTACATTATAGATATACCACGGAATTCGCATACCAATTACTTAGAAATGCAACGGATGAAGTGAGCCTAGCCTACGCATACGGATATATAACTCATATCGCTGGAGACGTCGCCGGACACCCCTACGTAAATAGTATAGTAAGAGGGCCATATAGAATGCATCCACAGCGACACGCCGCGGCCGAAAACTTCATAGATACATGGGTTTTCAAAGAATATTATGAGGGAGACATTACAGCCGAATTGGAGAGAGTCATGAAACTTCCATCAAACCTACCAACTAGTATAAAGCAACAATTATACAATAGCTTTATAGCAACATATAGTGATAAACCACACCCAAGACTAATAAATACAAGTAGCCAAGGATTCCTAAGCGAAGGCGATATAACTGATACATTCAATTTATTCAAGGAAGTAATTGGCATGCTAGTAGATAATAAAGTGATAAAACCAGAGCCGCCATTCGATGATGTATGGGGCGCCATAGAGACGGCAATAGAAGGGTTTAGAGAACCACCATCACCGCCCAGTGGAGAATTATGCTTTACATTAGACTGTATAGCAGAGGCTTTTGAGTATATAGGTGAGATGATAGAATGGACTGTAGACACAGTTTTTGCAGCTATAGACACAATAATAACCGTAATCGAATCCATACCAGTCTCAGCATTACTAGCCATCCTATATGTCGTACAACTAGGTTTATATGAGATCCTCATGGCCGTAAGACATATACTGGTAATATCTGGCTTCGTATACCCGACCAATGAGGAGATCGATACGGTAGAGGGTATGGCTCTAATAATCCCCCCATCAGAAGTAGGCAGATACCCAGCACTACATGATCATAATGAGGCCCCGACACAACTACCCGATAATGGAACCGAGATGAGGGAGACTATACACGGTCCCTATAACAATACACACACCCCGAGGACATTTATAGAGGAATTGCCCTTTGACGAGAATAGTGTAAGAGACTTCGCTGAGGCCTCAGACCCAGACACCACACTAAAAATATCATCAGGAGGTGTACTAGGGAACGCCACAGACCTATCCATATGGCTATTAAAGAATCTAGTTAATAATGACCCTGTAGCTAGAAACGCCAACTGGAACCTTGATGGAGACCGGGGATATGGATATAGACAATGGACAAGCACCAACTTACCTCCTTCACCCGGAACAAATGTGGGAGAAACATATATATTATGAATATTCCATATTCTCCCACCCATTTTTTATAACACATACCGCGAAATGATACAATCGGCTCAAAACTCCATATAATAATTGACCGTGCTAGACAGAACCACAAAAATCATTATATTCCTGTTGCTGCAGAATAAGTAAATAAATTTAGAATGTATACCATAGAAGATTAAATCAATTATTAATGCCACTAATTTTAGGCAACAGACGCCATCCAGGTGGTTTATTAATTAATTTACAGATATATATGAGAAATATTTATTATATATTATTGTATATTTATTTTTAAAAATGATTATATTATTAACTGGATATATACTATATTAAGTAGTTTATATATATTTTTATCCCCACAATAATACAAATATAATCTGAGGGATTTATTATGGCGGTTGGCTTTGAATCAGGCATCCACGTCTTCTTCGCACTATTATCGATGATAGTCGCCGGATTCGGGGCGGGAATGCTCCTAACAGACAAGTTTGACAACGATAAAATCAGGAAAGTGGCTTTACTGATCGCGATATTGGTCTGGATATCATGGTTCACGGTTGCCCCCGTATATACACAGGAGTATGGTGTAGATAAAAGTAAGATAAAGTCTTATCCCGAGACCGTGGCCGCCCACGCCATTGGAATGGAGACAAAAGAACACATATTCTATACAGGCCTAATATTAGCAACAATAATTCCAATAATTGCTTATACAACCGATATAGCAGGGAATAAGGCCGCCAAGAAATTGATGCTGAGCCTCTTCATACTACTGATCCTAGGAGGAATATTATTAGATGCACTGGGTGCATGGATATCCATAGCAGCTAAACTCGCATGGTCGATGGGAGGTGGTTAAGATGCCCGGGTCCAAGTGGGTATATGGAAGCATAATTGGTTATTTCATAGCAGCATTATTCAACGCTATACTAGTAGTTCTAAAAGAGTCAAATGAATCTGTACACGACTGGATAGCAGGCACCTTTGGCCATCACTGGGTCGGGCATGGAATACTAGTCTTGATAGTATTCATAATCTTCACGCTTATTGGTAGTGCAGTTGGTGGCGGTGAAAATCTAAGTGAAAACAAAGCGAATACATTAATATTAGTCGCTGTGGCGGCCACGATAATAAGCGTCTTAATCATAGGCGGATTCATGATTATGCACTTCTTCTCCTAAATCCCTTTTTTATATTTATATTCTGAATAATACTCAGTCCTTGATATACGCTACATGTAAGAGTAAAAACACAATCAGTATAATTGATAATATCATTTGACCATGTATCAATCTAGATAATAGCTTAGCCCGCTTCTCTCCAATCACCCTCATGATAAATCCAGAGAGTGTTAACAGAAGTATAATTATAACTGAAGCATATTCAATCGAACCAGCCTTATCAATAAATCCAACCGCATGTATTAATACAGCCGATTCAAGAAGCAAATTACTTATAATATGGAAATTAAGTATCGCCCTCGCCGGCATGAGAGACGCCCTTGACCTAACAGCGGCTCTACTAAATAAGTAAAAGCCATTAAGTGAAAGACCCACATATAATGCAATATCACCAAGTATTTTTAAGAAACGTTTCGAGAGTATTCCGCCCTCCTTCTCTTCCCCTGCATGAACCGTAATATTTGAGGACAATATTAGTATGAGTACTAGTAACGTTATAAGGATTATTGGCTTCCCAAACTTCAAGACATCCACCCTCAAAAACACCATGTAATTAATTAAATAATGTAGTTGGAGGGGATAAAATAATTTTGATAAATTTATGAGGTAGTGATAAAAAAATTTATTTGAATGCTTATGACTAAAGATATTATTGAATCCATTTTTAGAAATATACCAGACGCCCACCAAATCATTAGACCATATATACATATAACCCCAGTAGAATATAGTGCATCACTCAGTAAATTATCAGGAGGCCGAATATACTTAAAATATGAAAATCTACAGAAGACAGGAAGCTTCAAGGCCCGTGGAGCACTCTATAAAACCTATAAAGTCAAAGACTATGTAAAGGGGGTTGTGGCCGCATCAGCTGGGAATCATGCACAGGGCGTTGCCTATGCTTCAAGTATATACAACTTAAAGTCAATAATAGTAATGCCGACGAAGGCATCAGTGACTAAGGTAGTCGCCACAAGGAGTTATGGAGCCGAGG
>WAJV01000083.1 GCA_015523725.1 Candidatus Geothermarchaeota archaeon | reverse complement strand
CCAGGCCAGCCTATATAGAACCTCCTCCAATTCCCTCTTGACATCTACTGTTCTACTAGCCATATAAACACCATATAAATATAACTGCATTTATAATATATATTCCTTTGGATAAGTGTATTTACGGTATATTCAATTCTAAAACGATATTTACTAGGTTAGTTATTTTATATTGAGTGGGCAGCATAGTATATTTGTCCGAGGGCTATACCCCCATCACCAGGAGGAACCATTCTATGCAATAATAGCATAAGCTTACGGTGATGTCTTTTTATAGAATCTTTAACACCCTTGTAGATAATTTCATTTACAGCGGCTCCGCCTGTTAGAAAGATGTTAGAGATGCTCTCCTCCAATGCCGCCTCGGCAGCCACTTCACCTAGCCTATAGCCAAGTATATACTGGAAGGTATAGCCTAGGTCTTTTGTACTAGCCTCTCTGGACCAAATAAGGTCTATAGCTTCATTTATGAAGAGGGTTGGGTCTATAACTTTAATAAGACCTTCTGTATATATATCCACCTTGTTGAATAGCCACTCTATTGGCCTTCCCCTCCTAGAGTATGCCTCCAATTTCATGGGTGGTTCTCCCTCATATGATCTAAACCAGCATAAGTTTAATAGGGCTGAGAATGCATCTAGAACCCTACCTATACTCGAAGTTAAAATTCTCTCCCTACTGTATATTGATTCTAAGATGTTGTTATCTATGGGGATGCCAAATTTGTCCTCTAATTTCCTTTCCATAATAACGTGATAAGCCTCCGTTGGGCCGAGAGCTTCAGCCAGTATCGAATACAGCATTCTAACAGGATATATCGTGGCAAGGTCGCCCCCCAACATCTTGTAATATTTGATTCTCCCAGCCCTCCTATAATCTCCATCATCATATAGTATTAATACCTCACCACCCCATATGTTCCCATCATCTCCATACCCCACACCGTCGATCGTAATGGCTACGCCCTCACTATATCCATATTCAGCCATTATTGAATATCCATGGGCAACATGATGCTGGACCTCTAGTATCTCGGATCCCGACTGCTCCGCAATTCTTTCACCTAAATACCTACTTGCATATTGTGGATGCTTATCAATAATTATATATGAATCCTTTAGACTTATCTTATAGGTATTGATAAACCACTTCAGTATTCTCTCTAACTCCATTAAGTTCTCCAGCTTATCTGTATCACCTATGTATTGTGTTAATATGGCTTTGTCTTCGTAACCGATTCCCCCTACATTCTGTAGCTCTGCACCTAAGGCCACCACATCTGTATACAGTCTCTTCTTTAATAGGATCCATTTAGGCGCATAACCCCTGCTCCTCCTTAAAAAAACTGGGTTATTCCCTGTGAATCTAATCACACTATCATCGACTCTATTTACGATTTCACGATTATGCATAAGAAAGTAATCCACTATCTCCCCTATCCTATTGATAGCCCCCTCATTGGTGGTCTCCATCGGTTTTTCATAATAGTTACCACTAGTCATAATCATATACTTCCATTTGGCTTCCTTGAGTAGAATATAGTGTATACCGCTGTAGGGTAGCATGATCCCTATGCTATCCAATCCAGGTGCAACTAGATCCGAAACCTGAGAACCTCCCCGTTTAGGGAGTATTACTATTGGCCTCTCTCTAGATAGAAGGAGTTTAATTGCATCATCATTTACATACGCTATCTTTTTAACTATCTCTATATTAAGTGCCATGAGTGCGAACGGCTTCTCTCCCCTCCTTTTCCTCATCCTGAGCTTCATAACAATATCATCTGAATCGGCTCTACAAGCTATATGAAAACCCCCAATACCCTTGATGCCAATTATATACCCTTTATCAATAAGCTCTGCAGCTGTTCGTATAGGATTATGTACTGATAATATGTTACCTTTGTTATCGGTCAACCAGATTTTAGGGCCACATTTAGGGCAGCTGATTCCCTGAGCGTGGAACCTCCTCTCATTTTTGACATCCGTATATTCATCATAACATTCTCTGCATAAAGGGAATCTATCCATGGCGGTATTTGGCCTATCATATGGAATCCTTCTAATCATTGAGAATCTGGGTCCACACCACGCGCATGAGTTGAAAGGATACATATACCATCTAGAATTAGGATCATCAATCTCTTTTATGCATTCGTTGCATATGCTTATATCTGGCGGTATTATTGACCTTAAATGTAGCTCTGTTCCACTCGGCTTTATATCGAATTCTCCTGTAATATAGGGATCTACTACTTCAACTTTAATAGAGTATATTTCTGATGGAGTAGGATTATTTAACCATAATTCTTTGAAAAAACCCCTGATACTATCTATATCCCCATAGAGATGAATCTTGACCTCTCCACCCCCCAAATTCCTTATATAACCTTTCAATCTTTTTTTAAGAGCAATCCGTTTTATAAATGGTCGGAACCCAACCCCCTGTACTATACCAGTTATATATATGTCAAGAGATAAAGTCCTTCTCAGCATATCCTGGGCACCGGATCGCCTATGGGAGGCGGTACAACTCTATATCCGCCAATAACCGTCCTCATAACCACATATTTATGTTTATCGGTTACCTCTCCAATTATTGTTGCATTCTCACCACCTGGTTGACTCCTAATTGCTTTAAGTACATCTTCAGCCATCTCATCAACTACTGCCATAACCACCTTACCTTCGTTCCCCAACATTAATGGGTCTAAGCCCAAGTATTCACATGCATTTTTTACTGTATCTCTTATTGGGATAGACTCCTCATATATCTCGATCCCATAACCACCCTTATCCACCCACTCATTTAGGAGGTTAGATAGACCTCCTCTAGTCGGATCTTTCATAGCCACTACTCCCCCCACCCTGAGCGCCTCATTCACTACTCTGTTGAGGGGCATAGCGTCGGATACAACATCTATCTGAAAGCCGAGGCCCTCCCTCACGGATAGGAGTGCAATGGCATGGTCTCCAATATAGCCGTTGATTATTATCTTGTCTCCAGGCATTATATTCCTGTCTAGTATCCATCTATATACTCGATCCCCATAATACTGCTTTACAACATCTAGATTCCTATCTAGAAACTTATGCCTAAGACCTATACCAGACATATTTAGCATAAGCTGATCTATGGAGCCCTTCTCCACTACCTTTGTATCACCTGTTATTACATTTACGTTAGCCTCCTTTGACGTCTCGCTTATGCTTCTCAGTATCCTGTCAAGCATATCTATTCTGAAACCCTCCTCTATAATAAGCCCGAGTGCCAATGCCTTCGGTTCGCCACCAACCATTAATATGTCGTTTACAGAGCCCGCGACGGCAAGCCTACCAATATCCCCACCTGGAAAGAATAGGGGCTTCACTGTATAGCTATCACTCTTCAATATTATGCCATTGAATACGCTGGAGTCATCTAAATATTCTAGAGGAACCTCAGCATTTGAGCCAGATAGATATTTGAGAATATGTTCCTTAATCAGTTTTTGCATCATGGTTCCTCCTGCTCCGTGCATAACCTTTATACGTTCTACATCACTTTTACCCACCATATATCTCACCTATAATTTTGTGTTCGGCCCATATTCTACATGTGCCTTCTACCGACACCATACATGGACCTATGGGATTCTCTAGACTACAGGCTTTTAAATATAGGGGGCATTCGGTGGGTGTGGCCTTACCTTTTATTATGTCGGCGCATCTACATCCCTTTGGCATGGAGTATGATCTTGATGGCTTTTCCAAACCGTATTGAAACCTTGCATCATATTCCCTAAATTTATCTCTGACCTCAAATGCACTATCATCTATTATCCCCAACCCTCTCCACAGCCCCTCATCTAGATTAAATACTTTGAATAATGTTTTCATTGCCTTAACATTGCCTTCCCATGTCACGGATCTAGTGTACTCATTATACATCCTTGGTGAACGGTCTCTCAACTGCTTTAGTACCTGGTAAATGGATATTAGTATATCTATGGGTTCGAAACCACTAAATACCATTGGTATAGGTTTGTAGTCAAAATATTTCTTGTATGGCTTCATGCCGGTAACCGTGCTTGAGTGTCCAGGATTAATTATACCATCGAATAATATGTCATCTGACAAAAGTAGATAACCAACAGATGGAGGGACATATCTGTAACAACTGTATATTAAGAGGTTGTCTGGCAGCCCCTTTTCTAATATATATGCAGTTGAGGGAGCTGTGGTATCGAATCCAACGGCGAAGAAAATATTCATTACATTCTTATCCCTTAATGCTATTCTAACCGCATCCTGAAAACTATATACTATCCTGAGCCTCAACCCCTCAGCCCTAGCATCCTCGAGAGATAAGCCCTTCAATCCTTTTGCCCTAGATACATCACCATATGTAATTATCTGAAGCCCCTCCTCCAACCCCAATCTGATAACATTATAAATATCCTCTGCAGGTAATATGCAGACTGGACATCCAGGTCCAGCCCTTACCTCAACATTCCTAGGTAATAGGGCCCTTATACCATAGTGGGTTATGGTCCATTAATGCGTTCCACATACATGCATTATTAGTACATTATCTAAATATTTAGCCAACTCCTTAATCCTATCTATTAATCTCCCAGCTAAATCTGGGTCTCTGTACCTAGTGGAAATATACTTGAGGATATCATTTGGCTCCATCTATATCACCGGCTTTATTTAGGTATTCCCTCCATGTCTCTAACACTTCCCGGGCCTCATCCTCATTAAGTACTTGTATAGCGTATCCAGCATGCACTATTACATAATCCCCAACCTTAGCATCGACGAGGGCTATTAGGATATTATCTTTAATTACGCCGTTTCCAAAGTTTACTTTGGCATAGTCTCCTTGTATATCGATTATCTTACCTGGGTATCCTAGGCACATGTTCCCAAAAATATAATTATCTACACCCACAAATAGAGTTATACATAGATATTATCTCTCTATATAACTTCTTGGATATTGTGTCGATAATTGGGGCCAAACTCGGGGATATAGATTCATCTAATGTATATGGATCTTCAACCTCTATACCTATAATAATTGTATGCTTGGGGGGATTGAGGTTAAGCATGCTCATTAGCTTTAATGTTTCAGGAATACCAACGTAGTGGGGGGATAAGGGCGAATATATTTTGAAGTCCTCTGGTTTAACTACTATTATTGACCCGATTTCATATCTCCCAGTCTTAATAGAGTCTACAATGAATACGATATCCATTCCCTCTAGGTATTCCATTAGAATATATCCTGTCTTCTCCACAATATATACGGTGAAACCGTCTCTCTCGAGTTTGTCTCTCAAAGATTCACCTATAAGCAGGGGGACTTTGTCATCCCTGAATAAATAATTTCCTAGAAATATAACGGATTTATTATTCATATCTATATAAAAAGTGGGGGGAGGGATGTTAAATATTCCTGTAGACCTTATTCAAAAGCTCTCCCCTCTCGTTATAGATATATAGGACTATGGGCATACTTCCAGGTATGCTGTGTGTTCCACATGCATGGCATGGGTCATATGCTCTGAAAGCCATCTCTATCATGTTCAGCAACCCATCATTAACAACTCCACCTTTAATTAGGTTTCTGGCCGCTTTGTCTATCGATAAAGCTATTCTGGCAGCGTTGTGTTGAGTAGCTACTAGCAGGTTGGCCTTCTTCATCACCCCCCTCTCATCAGTCTCATAATGATGTATGAGTACCCCTCGGGGGGCTTCTACTACACCTATTCCCTCCTTGGGGGTCTCCCTAGGTAGGTTTCTTACATTTTTATCTAGGATATCGGGGTCGTTAGCTAATTGAGATATCCTCTCCGCTGCATAAATCATCTCTATAACTCGTGCCCAGTGGTTAGCCAATGTATAGTGGACTGGCTTACCCCCTAGGGTTTCATACATTTCTTCATAGGCTTCTTGCGCCCTTGGTGTCGCCATGCCGTCCGATGCGTTGAGTCTAGCCAGTGGGGCGACTGCATAAATCCCGCTCTCAACCCCATCGACAAACCCTCTCCATCCAATATTCCTTAGATACATAAAAGTGATGTATGTCCATGGCTCCACATGCTCAGCGAGAACCTTAATATAGTCATGTACATCAAACTTTATGTATTCACTTCCCCTCGGGTCGACGACTCTAATTAAGCCGTCATAGAAGTTTACGTGGTTATTTTCATCAACTAGACCCATATAATACGTCTCATGTTTATATATATCGCTTGTTATGATCTCTACATATTGCTTATTACCTAAAACCAGTTTCTTGAAAACATCCAGTGTGAAGAGAGCGAATTCTATGCCTTCCTCAGCCAGTGCTCTTAAATCATCAACTATATCCTTATCTAGGGGCTTGCTTATTCCGCCGGCGACTCCGAATACGGGGTGTATTGTTCTACCACCTATCCTCTCCATCATCTTCCTTATCTTCTTCCTCATCCCAATTACTTTGAGCCCTACCTCCTTCCCGACCCTCTTCAATACTCCTATTACGTTCCTCTCCTCTTTGGGTGCATCGGGCCCGACTATAAAATCAGGGCCACCCAAGATATACACATGCAGGGCATGGTCTTCGAGCATAAATAGATTATAGAATAATTCCCTGATCTTCTTTGCTGGTTCGGGTGGTTCAACCTTATACAAATCATCCAATGCTTTTGTAGAAGCCATATGATGAGCCGTTGGGCATACACCACATATCCTAGGTGTTATTATCGGCATATCCTCAGCCAATCTCCCCTCGGCAAATTTCTCGAAGCCCCTAAGCTCAGGTATTTGAAGGTACGCTTTCACGCAATCCCCTGAATCGTTTAAAACGACTACTATCTTGCCATGACCTTCTAGCCTAGTTATAGGGTCTATAATTATCTCCCTAACCATCTTTAACCACCTCCTTCTTTCTTCTTATCCTGCCTCCTAGTTTTGAGGCTGCCAAATAATATTTATATAATATTCCCACCCAGTCAGGAATGCTATCATATACCTTTTCTAGCTCCTCGAGTTCATCATATGATATTATGCTTGCGATATACGAGGCCGCCTTACCGCCATAATCGATTATGCCATCTAGTGGACCGAAGCACCCTGTGCACGGCATATTTGCATTTATACATAGTGCTCCACATCCTCCCCTAGTGACTGGGCCTAAACATATATATCCTTGGGCAAGCAGACATTCATCTAACTTAGGTATTGTATTAGCTATCCTTTTCAATTCAGTGAGCTCAAGTTTATCTGGCTTGGTCTCGTTTAGGGGACAGGTATCACATAAGCTTTTGGACCCAGCTCCTAGGATACTCCCCTTTGGTGGGAGTTCCCCAGACAATAATATGTTCAGAGCATTCCAAAATACCTCTGAGGTTGGTGGGCATCCGGGAATGTAGTAGTCCACATCTATTACTTGGTCCAATGGATATAATCTATCGAGAACTCTAGGTAGGGATAGCTTAACTCTATACCCATCGATATCCACCTCTGTTTCTTCACGGGGAGTAATATTATTTAGATTGACAACGGTAGGTACTTCCTTATACTTCCTATCTATTATTTCTTTTACATTATATAGGTTTGCCAGTCCGGGGATTCCACCCCAAGATGAACATGCCCCATACGCTACTACGATATCCGATTTTCTACGTAGTAATTTCACCATCTCTAAATGCTCTTCGAGTCTTACTCCCCCATTTATAAACGAAACAGTTATAGATTTATCTGGCATATTCTCAACATCTTCCTTCTTATAATCCATAGCTACTGGACAGAATACTATGTCCACGGCACCAAATACATCGAGTAATTTCTCAGCTAAATCTACGAAAGACTCTTCACACCCTCCACAAGATGCACACCAATACCAAGCTACTTTAGGCTTCGACAAGCCTCCTCACCTCCACCCGATTCTTTAGGGGGCCTAATTTCCTCAATTCATTAACCATCTCATTCACCACTTCAACCCACTTCTTTGCCTCGGATGCCGAAATCCATTCCAAACGGAACCTCTCCTTCTCGATTCCAAGTCTGGCCAAGATTCTTTTGAAGAGTGTGAACCTCCTTAGAGCCTTTATATTCCCATTCTGGTAATGACAATCTGCTGGAGGGTGGCATCCTGCAACTATAACTCCATCAGCTCCATCGGCAAATGCCTCTAAGACAAATTGTGGATCCACCCTGCCACTACACATAACCTTAATAACCCTTACGTTAGGTGGATAGTGGAGTCTACTTGTTCCAGCTAGATCTATAGCTGCATATGAACACCAGTTGCACGCAAATACAACTATTATTGGCTCATATCTATCCCCCATATTACTCACCTCCCACGAATATAGCCCTAATTTGAGCAACTATCTGGTCATCCTTAAATCCTATATGCTGCATCGCCTTGGATGGACATGCGGCTGCACATGCTCCACACCCCAAGCATAGGGCCTTCTCCACCTCGGCCAGTCTATCGTCGTTAACCGTCTTTATTGTTATCGCACCGTAGGGACATACGGATACGCATATAGCACATCCGCTACACCTATCTTCGTCCACCTCCGCGAGGAGCGGCTCCAAGGCTATCGAGCCTTTAGATATGAAGGAGACAGCCTTAGCCGCAGCAGCACTACCCATCCTTATGCTCTCAATTATATTCTTGGGACCTGTGGCCGCCCCGGCTAAATATACGGCTTTTGTAGGAGCCTCAGCTGGGGCCAACTTTAGGTGCGCCTCTCTAAAGAACCCGTCTGGCCCTTCACAACCTCTAATTATCTCAGTTACCTCGTTGATATCCCTCCTTGGAACCATACCAGTAGCCAGCACTATTAAATCTGGACGAAGCCTCAGATATTCCTGGATTGTTGGTTCATAGACTATTATCTCCAAATTATCCCCGTCAACATTAACCTGCGGTGGTTCTTCGAACTTTATGAATTTAATGTATCTCCTACCAGCCTCTTCATATATATGTTCAAAACCAGCATAAGTCATTATGTCTTTATAAATAATGAATACCTCCGACTCGGGATATGCCTCCTTTATCTTTATAGCGTTATTCAATGCTGTCACGCAGCACATCCTGGAGCAGTAGGGTTTTGAGTTTGATGTAGTTCCTCTCGAGCCTACGCACATTATGAACGCAATGTTCCTAGGCTTATATCCATCGACCTCAAGCCGTCCACCCGTGGGTCCATCGGGATCCAATAACCTCTCTAACTGGAATAGAGTGATTACTCTCTTAGTCAATCCATATCCATACTCCCCTAGCGGTGGGATATATTCGTGGAAACCGGTCGCCAATATTATAGCTCCAACCCTCAAATCCAGCTCATTATATTCCTCATCCAGATTAATTGCATTTGTGGGGCATATCTCAACACATTTTCCACATTTTGTACAGACATCCATATCTATTACAT
>WAJV01000082.1 GCA_015523725.1 Candidatus Geothermarchaeota archaeon | reverse complement strand
CTACTACTATATCATTATATTCGTGTCTATAATCACTTAATTTCTTATCTATATTCGCCAATTCCCTATTATATGTAACCATTATAACCGAGGATACATCCTCCGACGACTCTACACTCGCTTCATCTATGAGGTTTCTCACGGCATCCCTTATTGCTTCTGAACGACTGTAATATCCCCTTGTCTCAACAATTTTATCTAGCTTTTCCAATAACTCATATGGAAGAGTGATGCTTATTACTACCATGTTCCCCCAGAAAATTATTAATTTATTAACGATATATTAATATTGAGATATTATATTTCGCCCTCATTTTAGCACAAGATTAATATAGTTGCATATAACATTAGGTATATGATTTGAGATGTCTAATTTTACTAAGTTTATCAGTGAGGATTATAAATGGATATTCTTCGCTGCGACTCTATTCTTATCGATATTATTGGTAGTTTTGTTTAGTGATTTTTGGGGTGTCTCTAATCTGGGTTATACTTATCCCTTTTCCAGTGAGTTAATTAGGTTTCCCGATGTGATATATCACTTGGTGGTTACTCCTATCGGTATATATCTAGGTTATGTTGGCGTTATTAAGCTAATTAGGGAGAAGAGGTTTACAACTGAGTTTCTGATGAGTATTGCATCTCTATCAGCATTATATATTGACTATGTTTTTGAGGCGGCTACTGTTCTACTCCTGTTTTCAGTGGCTGAATATTTTGAAGATTATATTGAGGATAGGGCTAAAAGGAGTGTTGAGGGATTAGTTAAATATATTCCAGATGTGGCCAGATTAGTAAAGGATGGGGATGTTGAAACGGTTGATGCTGATGAGGTTTCTCCAGGTCAGTTGATCCTTGTTAGGCCTGGTGAGCGTATTCCCTTGGATGGTGTCGTTGTAGAGGGTTTCTCGAATATTGATGAATCCCTCGTTACTGGAGAATCTATGCCGGTGCCTAGAAAGGTGGGTGATGAGGTTTATAGTGGTACTCTTAACCTTGATGGTGTGCTTAAGATTAGGGTTACTAGAGCCTCTAATGAGTCATTAGTTTCTAAGATAGTTGAGCTTGTTTTTCAGGCTAGGGCTAGAAAAGCTAAGACTGAGAATCTAGTCGATAGATTTGTAAAATATTATGTTCCAATAGTTATTTTGATAGCGATTTTTACTGCTTCTGTCCCATCAATCATATTTGGAGGTGATTTCACCACCTGGTTATATAGGAGTCTTATATTAGTTGTGGTTGCATGTCCAAGTGCATTTATAATCTCTGTACCAGCTACATTCTTTACTTCATTGACATTATCTTCACGCAAGGGAATTATTATTAAAGGGGGTAAATATATTGAGGGGTTGGGGAAGATTAATACTCTACTGCTTGATAAAACGGGTACATTAACCCTTGGTGAGCCTACATTAATGTTGAGTTGTAAGGATTCTTATGTTGATGATCCGGATGCATTGGTTTATGCTGCCTTGTTAGAAGGATATTCTAATCACCCCATCGCTGGGGCTTTCTCCAGATGGATATCGAATATCGAGAGTGGTCTAAGGGGCGTTACAGTCAGTGAGGTTAGGGAATATGCTGGTAAAGGTATTGTTGGTAGAGTTAATGGTTCTATTGTCGCTGTTGGTAATAGGGATTTGCTGAAGAAATTGGGTGTTAAATATAAAGATGGTATAAATGGTGATGGTCATAGCAAAGTATATATTATTAGGGATGGAAGGGTTGTTGGTAGATTATGTGTGGCCGATAGAATCAGAGATGATGCTTTGGAGGCAATTAAAGAGTTGAAGAAATTGGGTATCAAGACAGTTATATTAACTGGTGATAAGAAGGATGTCGCGGATGATATCGCGAGGGAGTTGGGTATAGACGAGTATTATGCTGAGCTCAAGCCTATAGATAAGCTAGAGATATTGAGGCGTATTAGAAAAGATGAGGGATATGTAGCTATGGTTGGTGATGGCATAAATGATGCACCTGCACTCGCTGAGGCAGATGTCGGCATCGCGATGAGTAGTGATGGTGTAAATGTAACTCTGGAGGCAGCTGATATTGTTTTGGTCAAGAATAGGCTTACTCAGATACCATATTTAATTAAGTTGGGTAGGATGACTAATGAAGTTGCTAAGGAGAATATAATTCTATCAATAGGTGTTAAATTACTGCTGGGGGCATTGGGTATACTTGGGTTTATACCGTTGTGGATGACGGTGGCTGTGGGGGATGACGGGATTACTTTATTCCTATTCTTAAATATTTTAAGGCTTAGATCCATTGCCTAGAATAAATAATTATGCTAATAAAAGCCAGCTGGGAGAGTCTTCAAGTCATGTAAATCAATTGAGAATTTAATAAGTTTGGATCAATAGTTATTTCATTATACGTATTTTTATTGTATCCTATTCGCCTAATTATATAATAATGTTATCCTAAATAAATTTGCTGATTATTTTGATAAATTAAATATTTTCTGAATATAGTTTTTTGCAATAAATTTTATAAACCGTTCGATTCTTTTAATGGATGGATTTAAAATATAACTTTAAATCATAGTGTATTAGCTTCACAAATTATTTTTCTAAGGTGAATTTCCATGCGCACCAGTAATGGGGGTCCTTTTCATCGGGTGGACACCTTATTACCTCTACTTTAATATTTGGGCTTAGTGTCTCTACGAATTTCTTTAGGTATCCTAATCTAACCGGTTTACATGGGAATACCTCGAGGCCTTTCTTCAACCTTGTCTCCTGTATTTTACATCGTGTTACTTTAAATATGGCTTCATTTTCTTCTATCTCTATCTTCTCCTCTTTTTGGTAGAGTGCCCAACCTGTTCTTCTTAGTAAGTCCATGAATTCTCTTATATTCTCTATCTCTTCCTTCCCGAATGTCCTTTTTAAGTCTTTGGCTTCTATCACCGCTAATGTCTCCCAAGTCTCTTTATCAATCTCTGCCGCTGCTTTAACGCCGAATCTCTTTTCTATGCCGAGGAAGTATAATCCATCCACTCTCCAAATATTTCTAACCTGAATTAATAATAGCTTGACTAGTTCCTCTTTTGATAGTTTTCTTAATTCATTTAATTGAATTGATTCATCTATCAATTTATTCTCCATTTTTATCACCATAAAAGGTGTTAAATATTGATACACTCTGTATTGAATTTATAGTATTGTATTGATGAATTATCTAGTCATTTATATATTTGGGTGCCTTTCTTCCCTCTAAGTATCTCTGATGCATCTTCTAAATGACCTATCATCGCTCTCTCTCCACCGTTCTTAAGGAATTTTATACATGCTAATACTTTTGGACCCATTGAGCCCGGTGGAAATTCTCCATATGAGTATAATTTTTCTAAATCGGAGACATGAATTTCTTTAATAAGTTCCATATTCTCTTTCCCATAATTCCTATATATTCCTTCTACATCTGTTAATATCATGAGATATTTAGCTCCTATTCTCGATGCCAGTAATGAGCTGGCCAAGTCCTTATCTATAACTGCGTCTACGCCTTTGTATTCTTCATTTTTTATTATTGGTATTCCCCCACCGCCACATGCGATCACAATATATCCGTTGTCGACTAGATGCTTTATGGAGCTGATCTCTAGATTGTCCATTGGTTCAGGTGAGGGGACGACCCTTCTATATCCGCCTCTGACGTCTCTAGACATTACCCAGCCAAATTTCTCGGTTAGTTTTTTAGCCTCTTCCTTAGAATAGTAGGAGCCTATGGGTTTGGATGGTTTTATGAATGCCTCATCACTCTTATCAACCAATATATTATTGACTATGCATACTACCTCTTTATTCAATCCACGCTTTATCAACTCATTTTTTAGGGAAATCTCTATCATATATCCAAGCCAACCCTGTGTCATCGCTACAGCTATATCTATCGGAAGGATAAAATCCTCTTGTTTTGAGACCCATTCCAATATCTTGCCTACCTGAGGTCCATTTCCATGGGTAATTACGAGGCTATATCCTTTCTCAATCAGGTCTGCGAGTCCTTTAACCGATTTTTTTACATTTCTCCATTGTGTACTTATATCATCGGGTTCCCCCTTTTTCAGGAAAGCGTTTCCACCCATGGCTATAACTATCAAGTCGCTCTGCATCTGGAACACCATTTTTGGAATAGGAAAACTGATTTCAGGGGGAGCTTATAAATTTTGAGTCAAAATATTTCGGTTTATGGTTAATCGGTTAAATGTTTTAATGTAATTAAACTAAGCCATGTATAAATCAAATTATTTACAAATATGCAAATTTTTTGGTTTTTTAATATGCTTCTTTAATACATGTTTCAACTATATACTTAAAAATGCATTTAACTTTATTACGCATATTAAAGTCATGTTTAAAAATTAGTATAATTATTTAAATATATGTTTTAACATTTTACATTTATGTGTATTCATTACATAGGTGATATATATTGGCTAGAAAGGGTTATGATTACTTGGATGTAAAAATTGTTGATGGTCTATATAAATTTACGCCCAGAAAATTCAGGAAGATAGCTGAATTTTCCAATATTCCAGAATCTACTTTAAGGCATAGAATTAATAAGTTGTTGGAGCAGAAGTTACTCAAAATGTCGATTAATCCTAAATACCAGAATTTAGGGTTATTAGTAGCTATTGTAAAATTAGATTATGCGCCTGAGGTTGGTGAAGAGTTAATAAATGCTATGAAGGTCAATCCATTCGCCTTATTCATAGATAGGACATTTAGTGAGAAACCGTATATACATGCCGTTTATGCAGTTCCTATTGAGAGTGAGAAGTTTTTAGTATATTATTTAGATAGGATGGTTGATCTTGACCTCGTATATAATTATGAATTATGGAGAGTTGTTTCACTACATGGAAATAGCTTAGATTCTAGTTATTATAATCCTGAGTACAAGAATTGGGGTTTTGATGAGAATAAGCTTTTCCAGCGGTTTTTAGAAGAGTTGAATAGTGCCGAAGCTCCTGAGAGTGAGGTTAAGATACTTAATATGATTAAAGATGAATACGATGTAATAATTTTGAATGCACTGGAGCGATTTAGCGATGTTAAACTTACTGAGGTAGCTGAAGAAACAGAGACTACCGTCCAGAACCTACATTACCATTACCATAGACATATATTGGATAATGATGTGATTGAGCAATATATTAACCATCTCAAGATATT
>WAJV01000081.1 GCA_015523725.1 Candidatus Geothermarchaeota archaeon | reverse complement strand
ATGGTATACTCACCCTTAACTACAAAACTTTTACATGACGCTAGGAATGCGGGAGCCAAGACGATAGACGGGTTATGGATGCTTATCCTACAAGCAGCGGAATCATTCAGGATATGGACAGGCATATATCCTGATATACATGAAGTGAGGGCATTGCTTTTAGGTGAGTAGCATGGAGGGATTTGGAGAAGCACATGGAGCGATAACTGTATTAAATGCATTGGCAACTGGTGTCGGTGCAGCGATAGGGGTGGATTTAAGCGTAAAGGCATTTATCAAGAAGAGTAATGAAACCAGCTTAATAACTAAAGTCAATAATCAATTAATTAAAATTGACGATAGCTTAGTACAGGGAATCATAAAATTTTTTAGAGAAAAATATGGACTAAGAGATAAATTAAATATAGAGATCATATCTGAGATACCTCCAAGTAAGGGTTTAAAAAGCAGCAGCGCAGTGGCTAATTCACTCATAATAGCCCTATTTGATTATTTGGGTATAGGTTATAGTGAAGAAGAGGTCTTAAAAATTAATGTAGAGGTATCTAGGAAAACCGGAGTATCAATAACAGGTGCCTTAGATGATGCATCAGCATCTCTATTAGGTGGATTAATAATCACAAATAATAATGATGATATCATAATCAAGCGAATAGAAATAGGAAAATATAGAGTATTAATAATGTATCCAGACTATTCAATAGAGACTAGGAGACTAATCGACATCAACTTTAAACCAATAAAACCATTGATTGAGGAACTTCAAGTAAGATTATTGGCCGGGGAATGGATTAAGACGTCGATATTTAATGGCATAATTTACTCAAGCTACCTCGGTATCAGTCCTGAGCCAATCTATAAAGCCCTATCAAACAATGTATTAACAGCCGGCTTGTCGGGGACAGGCCCCGCATTCTATACAATAACCGAACCCAATAATGAAGTTAACCCTTGGAAAATGTATAGGGATAACCATTTTATCGAGACATACACCAGGTGACAATACATGGATTTAATAATAAATCCCACTAGTGAAGTTAAGGGTATAGTAGAGGCCCCTCCATCAAAGAGCTATACCCATAGATACCTATTTTTAGCATTATTATCTAACGGAACTACTAAAATATTAAATCCACTAATATCCGGAGACACAGAAGCCACGTTTGAAGCAGTTATTAGTCTAGGTGCAGATGGAGACTGGACTCAGATAATGAGCCGGGGCAGGCCAAAAATTAGGAGGAAAACAATCAATTGTAGGAGATCAGGTACAACATGCCGATTTACAACCGCTTTAGCTACTTTACCAAATGAATTTGTGCTGATAGATGGGGATAATCAGCTAAGGCGAAGACCGATGAAGGACTTAATAATTGCATTGGAGAACCTAGGAATAAAAATAGCTTCTAGGAATTATAAATTACCTATAAAGATATTGGGTGGAAAAATATCTAGAGACTATGTGGATATTAGGGGGGATAAATCATCACAATATATCTCGGCATTAATCTTCCTCGGCACTAAGACAGGCTTAACAATAAATGTTATCGGCGAACCAGTCTCCAAGGAATATATAGACCTAACAATAAAATGTATAACGGAGGCTGGTGGAAAAATAAAAAGAGATGAGTATAGATATTTTGAAGTTGAGGAGACCGATTTTAAAGGAGGGGTTTTAAGAGTCCCTGGCGACTACTCATCAGCTGCATTCTTAATGGCAGCTGGTGCATTAGGTGGATACATTGAAATCAAAGGTTTAGTTAAAAATGATATACAACCAGACAAAAGGTTCATAAAAATCTTGGAGGATGCCGGAGCTGAAGTGGCTTGGAAAAGGGATGCACTGAGGGTTAATAGGGGAAAAATAGAGGCATTCGAGGTAGATTTAAGGGATTCACCGGACCTCCTCCCGATAACATCAATATTAGCATCATTCGCTAATGGCAAAACCATTATCAAAGGTATTGAGCATACGAGGTATAAGGAGAGTGATAGGGTAACAAGCATGAAATATAATTTAATGAGAATGGGGATAAAGGTAGAGGAACTGAAGGATAAATTAATTATATATGGTGGTAGGCCTTCAGCGGGAATATTCAAATCTTTCAAGGATCACAGAGTAGCCATGGCCATGACTGTGGCGGCACTATTTCTAAACAAGACCTCAATGGTAACTAATATAGATATTATAAGAGACTCATACCCAAACTTTATTAGGGATATCAATTCAATAGGTGGTAAGGTAGTAGAAATATGATCGGTAAAATATTTAGTGTAGCCTTGTTCGGCGAGAGCCATGGCCCCGGAGTTGGAGCCTTAATAAAAGGATGCCCTCCAGGAATAAAAATAGATGAAGAACATATATCATTGGAACTATCGAAAAGGAGAATAAGAGATCCAAGAGTATCTACTCAAAGAATAGAACCAGACGAATTTGATATATTAGCCGGTATATACAAGGGATATACAACTGGAGCACCGATACTAATTTTTATCAAAAATAAAAATATTGAGTCAAAGCATTATGAAGAAATTAGATTTAAACCACGACCCAGCCACGCCGATTACACAGCATACATAAAATATCATGGATACAATGATTATAGGGGAGGAGGCATATTCTCCGGAAGAATCACGGCAGCAATGGTGGCGGCGGGTGCTATCGCAAAAAAAGTATTAGAAAAATTCAGCATAGAAGTATTATCTTACATTAAATCGGTGGGAGACATAGAGTTAAACACTGATATACCAATTGATAAAATAAGAGAAAAAACCTACCTTAGTCCAGTTAGATGCCCAGACGAAGAGACTTCAAGAAAAATATACGAATTCATATCCAAGGTTAGAGAGATGGGAGACAGTGTAGGCGGGATAGTAGAGACCATTATTAACGGGGTTCCACCAGGCCTTGGAGATCCCCCAATAGATACATTGGATGGAGATCTCGCTAAAGCAATATTGACCATACCAGGAGTTAAGGGAATAGAATTTGGTGAAGGATTTAAACTATCAAGGCAGTTGGGCAGCGATGCAAACGACCCATTCATCATTAAATCAGGTAAAATAATGACGATGACAAATAAATCCGGGGGGATAAATGGGGGCATAAGTAACGGCATGCCAATAGTATTTAGAGTCGCTTTCAAACCAACCCCATCAATATATAAACCACAAAGAACGGTAGACCTAAAAGAAATGAGGGAAACAACTATAAGACTTAAAGGTAGATTCGATCCATGCATTGCAATTAGAGCTGTCCCAGTAGTAGAAAGCATATCATCAATAATCATGACTGACCATCTCCTCAGATGGATGGCCTGGGAAAAATATTTGGAGGGAAATAGATAATGTCCATTAAAGATCTTGAGAAACTAAGGGGAATAATCGATGAAATAGACATGGAGATAATAAGGTTGCTAGATAAACGAATTGAGACTGCTGTGAAAATTTATGAGATAAAACAAGAATTAGGCATGGATATAGTAGATAGGACTAGGGAGAAAGATATATTAGATAAGGTGGGTGCATATAGGGAAATATTCGAGAAAATAATTGAGAAATCTATAGAAGAGCAATGGAGGAAAGCCTGGGATGAGGGAATTAGCCCAAATGATAACCTTGAGATTGGAATAGTCGGCTATGGAAAAATGGGTAAATTATTCACAAATATATTCAAAAAACATCATAGAATCAATATATATGACATAAAAAAGATACCCAATTGGGAGCATGAGAATGTAGTTGTTCAAGAAAGTCTCAGTGAATTAGTGAAGAAATCTGAGTATATAATGATAGCCACATCTATAACAACAATTCATAATGTAGCAGCCAAGATAAGAAATATCCTAATGAATAATAACTATAGAGATAAAGTAATCTTTGATATAGCAACTCTAAAAAACAAGGTAATTAAAGAATTAGAGAAATATCCGAAGTATGTGAGGGTTGCATCAACACATCCAATGTTTGGGGGAAGTATTAAGCACCCATGGCAACATAAAATCCTCTTATTACCATTAAAAGATAGAGAAGAAGACGCTAAACATATAGAGAGGCTATTTAAACCCTACGGATTCAAAATAATCTATGCTTCCTTAGAAGATCATGATAAATATGTGGCCTACACAATAGCCCTCCCATATTTACTGGGAATATTATTTAAGGAGGCAACCAAGGACTTAGACCAAAATAAATTAGATGTATATGGAGGAACATCCTATCGAATCTTCCAAAATTACTATGAGGAGGTTGTGGCTAGAGACCCAAAAGAATTCATAAATGAAATATTGTCATCTGGATACTCAATAGAAATTATAAATAGAGTATTAGATATAATAATGAAAATAAAAAGATGAAGCTGAATCAGGCTAAAAATCAAGTGGTAAACTAACCATCAGACATCAACCGGATATATATGTTGGACCTAGGGAGGGCTTAAAATCCTTAAGAAAGCTAGGCCCTTCTCCGTTAGATCATAGATTGTTCTCCTCCTACTAATGCCAATGCTTCCCGATATTTTGACTAAACCAAGCTCCTCTAACTCCGATAAATGCTGATAAATGGTAGGCAAAGATACTGAAATCCCTCTTGACTTAAGATATTTACTAATTATATACCCATAGCGATAACCATCATATATGGCCCTCAGAATCTCCACCTTAGTTCTCCCAACCACACTCCTCTGAATAGTCTCCAGACCCAATCTCCTCCTAGCTGATTTAGTTAATTCTCTCACTGTTACAGGGTCCTTAAGCCCATGTCCAGTAATAATCAGAACTACATCTGAAGAACCTACCTTATCCACGAGCCTTCTAAGAGCAGCTATGGTAGAAGCTGCCGCTAGCTCAATAATCAAACCCTCTTTTGAAGCTGCTAATCTCAATGCATCGACTACCTCATCATAGTCAACTTTGATACCTAAGCCACTAGATTCCTTTATCGCGTATACGGCGTGACTAAGGTTCAATGGAGTATTTATCGAGATCTCTGGCGCCATTAGCTTAGAGCCAGCACCCTCTTCCCCATATAAAACATCTATAATCTTAGAAGAACCAGATATCTGAACACCAACTAATTTAGGTACCTCCTCTATTAAACCTACCTGAAGCAACTCATAAAACCCCTTAAATATAGAATATATTAGGGCCCCATTCCCCATAGGAACGACTATAAACTCAGGTAAGTTACTCCCGAAGTATTCATAGAGCTCGTAAGCTATTGTCTTAACACCCTCAATATATAATGGATTATCACTCAATAATGGATAAAAATCCCTCCCCTCTCTATGCAACCTGTAAATCTCCATAACCATCAAACCAAAATCATCATATAATTCAACATCTCCACCATACATTAAAATCTGATACAACTTCCCCTTCTCGACATACTTAGGTAGATATATTAAACTATTCAAACCTGCTCTAGATGCATATGCAGAGATAGAAACACCTAAATTACCAGGTGATACAGTAACAACACGCTTGAATCCATGACCTAATATATTAGATATTGAGACTGATACACCCCTATCTACAAAAGACCCCGTGGGATTCCTAGACTCATCCTTTATAAATATTCCTCCACCAAATCCAAACTCCTTAATTAGGTTATCAGCCGAATATAGATAAGTAAATCCTTCACCCATACTTACTCTATAACCCTCTAGCCTTGGAAGCCAACCGAACCTCCAAATACTACTAGAACCAATTTCAACAAGAAAATCTCCATCATTAATTCCTTCATAGACGACTATAAGCGGCTGATTACAATTCTCACACCTAATTTTATGAATAGAAAAATCAAACTCCTTATTACAAAATATACAATATAACTTCATCTTAAAATATATAGGATTTAATCTATATATAGATTTAGACCTAAATATTTTTAAACCAGATATCATATCGATAT
>WAJV01000080.1 GCA_015523725.1 Candidatus Geothermarchaeota archaeon | reverse complement strand
TTACGGGCCTGCTCACTTGCCTTTACCCTCACATCCCTAGGCAACTCATGGAGCCATCTGGGAAAGAGCTGCCTCTCCTCACGCAGATTATGCTCCATCAACAACTTAAAATATAGGTTCAATCTATCCTCATATATTTCGCGCTCACCAGAACGGCCGTAACCAACCACATTACCGGCCAAGGTATCCAACAACTTATGGTCATTACCAATCCACTCAACAAGCTTCACAAACCCCTCATCCACACCACTGAAATGCTCCCTGAGAACCGGGAAGACAACCTCATCCTCGATCCTCGCATGGCAACCGACAATAAAATCGTGGAACGCCGCGAACTCACCCACCTCACGCACACACAAACCACACCTAACCAACAACCTAATAGACAGATGGTCCACCATCAACAACTCAACAACATCCATCAAAAATCCACCCCACCGAAAATTAGCATAGGAAACCAAAATATATAGAAAATTGAAGTATGCCACAATTTTTCCATATAGATAGACACACATTATTTTCTCAAGCATCTATTTAGAGTAATTTAATCCAATTAAGAGGTATCAGACCATACAGTTATTACTACTTCAAGAAACTAAGGGAATGCTTATATTAATATTATAATTAAGTCATATTTGGTGACTTAGGTGACACTAGTTGCAAGAAACATAAATGAACAATTATATAAGCAATTTAAGGCCGAGGCAATAAGACGTGGTTTAAAGGTATCTGAGGCTCTAGAGGAGGCTATGAGACTATGGCTCCAAAAGAATATGGTTGTTAATGACCCTGAAGCAGAGAAAAACTATAAAAAATATAACGAATTGGAGAATGAATTGATGAAAAAGTATCATGGGAAATATGTCGTGATAGCTAAAGGAAAGTTTATAGGGGCGTTTGATAACTTGGAGGAGGTATCCAAGACACTAGCTAAAATTAATACAAGACATGCAATAGTAACTAAGATGGGTGAAGAGGAGGTTATAGAGGGAGAATGGTGGGGAGGATCCATAAAACGATAAAATGCTGGAACTCCATCAAGATAAACATCAATACCCAGTTATTGAATGTAGATTAATGAACCTTACGGGAATAGATTATGGACCCATATCTCTACCAATTAATACAGGATATTCTGGCTCCATATTGGTACCCTCAGCCGTATATGAAATCTTTAAAGTCGGCGAGCTACCACCTAAATACTGGAGAGTATATTCAACGATGACGGGGAAGCTCCCTATGAAAACAGCAAAGGGGATACGTATCCATAAATGGAATTAGACTCGCTACCATTATAGAGACACCTGCATATGGATATGGAAAGTTTCTAATCGGGAGAGAAATACTCAATAAATTAATTACGATATTAGACGGAAACAGAGGCTTATGTTGCCTAGCCGAGTCGATCGAGAAAACAAACATATAAATTTAGAACAGTCTCCAAACCGACTTTTTCACTCTAATAAATCTACCTCTACACCATAGTCCATAAACAATGCTCCTCATCCTCTGTCATAAGGTTTCCTTCAAATATCTTATGCCTAGCCGCCATTATCAAGTAGGTGTCTAAAGCCGGATTTGAGAGCTATCAAAATTACTATCCAATCGCGTTAAGTGAAATTACTTGTAGGTTTGCTGCAACTTTATCTGTTCCATCTTAGGATACAATTTTTCTCTAAGTTTTAAAGCTACATTCACTAGGCTTATCAAAATAGGGACCTCCAGCAGAGGCCCTATAACTGTTGCAAAAGCTTGATTACTATATATTCCAAAGATTGCGACAGCAACGGCTATCGCAAGCTCGAAGTCGTTGCTTGCCGCTGTAAATGCCACGGCGGTAGCCTGTGGATAGCCCACCCCCAATTTATATGCAATAAAGAATGTTATGAACCACATAATTACAAAGTATAATGTAAGGGGTATCGCAACCCTAAAAACATGGTATGGCAACTCAACAATATACTCTCCTTTTAATGAAAACATTACAATTATTGTGAAAAGTAGGGCAGCGGGTGTTAACGGATTAATTTTAGGCACTAAAGTATTTTCAAACCAGTCTCTACCCCTTAAATTAAATGATACATATCTAGTCACTACACCAGCGATAAAGGGAATCCCAAGATAGATAAAAACTGTTTTTGCAGCATCTACTATAGATATACTAACATTCAAGCCCTCAGCCAATCCAAGCCAAGTTAACATTCCCGTTATGAAGAAATATATATAGATTGCATAGGTTAGAATCTGGAAGATTGCGTTGAATGCCACCAGCCCCACAGCGAGCTCCCTATCGCCTTCAGCCAGTTCATTCCAAACTATTACCATAGCTATACATCTTGCTAGACCAACCAATATTACGCCCATCATATATTCCGGGAAATCTCTAAGAAAAGTTACTGCTAAGATAAACATGACGAAGGGTCCGACTATCCAGTTCTGAACCAAGGAGAATGCAAGTAGTCTCGGGCTGTTGAAAACCTTCCCCATCTCTTCATATTTAACTTTTGCGAGCGGCGGGTACATCATTAGGATTAGGCCGATAGCTATTGGTATTGAAGTAGTTCCTATGCTTAAAGACCCGATTACAACCGCTATCCCAGGGAAAATATATCCTATTAAAACACCCATAATTATTGCAAGAAATATCCACAGAGTTAGATATTTCTCCACTAAAGATAGTTCCCTCATTTTAATTATAAATTACTGAAATCTGAGGCTTATCCGAAGATTAATATAACATATATTTAATATTTAGTTAACTATACGCAGCTAGTGAATCTAATTAATAATGTTCACTATATGGAATGATAAAAAGGTCTTATTAAGCGATACTACTTATCCCCAATTCTCGGAATATCACCTACTTCCCCTTCCAGAATATTCTCAAAGTCGGTTAAGTTAGGAATGTCTTCACACGATAAAATAATCTTAAGGAATATTTGATCAAACTCTTTACTAATTTCATACTCAACATAACATTCACCAAATTCATCCATAAGCTTTTCTTCTAATTCAGAAAATACGGATTTAAACTTCTCCACCCAACTAAGCCCAGTTTCATTATTTGGGAGAAGGTAATTTATCTCTAGCTTCGATGCTTCTGGATTATCGTATACATCCACCCACGCCAGTTTTAAATTAGTTGGCCCAGTTAATGCTAGAAAAACGTTGCTTAGGCTGTATTCAATATCGAATTCCTCTATATCCGGATATTTAATAAACCCCAGTTTCTCAACATAATTTTTCACCAAGTTTAAGTAAAGATAATTGCCAGGGTGTAGAATCATGTGCAACCCGGGCTCAGCTCCCTCTTTAATAAAATCCTCAAACGGATGCCTCTCCCCAATTATATAGCCATTAATAATATTCAGAGCGTCTAAAGACCTTCTAACAAGCTCATCCTCATCTAAGCCATATTTCTCAGATAACCTCTTTAAAATATCTATATGCCTATTCCCCAACTCAAAAACAACCCTCAAATTTAGACACCATAATAAAATATATAGACAGAAGTTATAATACTCACCCAAAAATTCTAAAATCCTTGCCTAGAGATATCTTAACGATAACTCATTTTTCATATATCTCAGATACTTCATCATATTCGAGGCAGACCCAATGGAGCAGGAAAATCTATTAAGCTATGGAGTGAAAAAGCCATCAGCTAAACAAACATATAAATTTAGAATAGTCTCCAAACCGACTTTTTCACTCTAACAATTCTACCTCTACACCATAATCCCTAAACAATATAAACGCTTTATCCCTTGTTTGGAGCTTCTCTCCATATGCCTTGGCAGTGGCCGCTATTATCAAGTCGGCATCCGGAGCCGGCTTACCTGCCTTACGCAGAGCACTATACAGCTCACAATACGTCAAGACGACTCTATTGTCTAGACCAATAACCTCAAAACTATCCTCCAACATACTCTTAACCTCATTTCTCTTTTCCGCTCCAACTCCCCTCAACAACTCAAACACAGTTATAACTGAGATAGAGCCTAAATTAAACTCCCTTCTCCCTCTCAACATATCAATAACAACTGAAGTATCGAACAGAAACCATGGCTCCGGTCACCTAAACCTAAACCCCCTCCTAAACTCCCTAAACTCCTCCTCGACAACATCTAACTCACTCTCTGAGAGAAGGGATTTAAGCCTATTGAAGGCCCTCAACCTTCTACTATACTCATACTCCCGATATAAGAGTGTCAGATACTCACCCCAATCCAGATTCCCCTTACCCCTCTCCAACAACTCCTTAACCTCAACAGGAACAGAGATAGTAATATACCGCCTCCTAGCCACATAAATCACCTAATAACCATATAGTTATACAACTATATAACTATATAACCAGAACAAATACCAAAAATATTACATTAACCCCTTTAATCATTAACCAAAGTAGCAAAAATATTCATAACAAGCTGGAATAAGCCCTTCCTCAGGAATAGAGACTAGAATCAACTCATCAGTTGAAGAATTAAGAGATAATCCTTAAAAAACAGTTCTATAAAGACATTAGGAAATTCGGAGGCCTTAAGTTAGGGATTACAGGATTCCTATATTATTTAAATAAAGAAAACATAGAGTTGTGCTCTAAACCATGCATTCATAGGAAGAAGGCATATATATTATAGTATTAGAGCTGTGTTTACAC
>WAJV01000079.1 GCA_015523725.1 Candidatus Geothermarchaeota archaeon | reverse complement strand
GGGCGGGGCATACTGCTCTAGTAAAGCTGCCCTTATATCTTTATCGAAGGTAGCGGCATTAGAGAATGCAAGGTATGGTATTAGAGTGGTTGCCTTGGCGCCGGGCCTTGTGGAGACGCCTATGCTATATGAGGGAGTAGAAACTGAAGAGCGGGAGTCTTATCTAAGATCAATTATTAGTAAGGTTCCAGTGGGTAAGGTAGCTAAACCAAGGGATATTGCTAAGATTGTAACCTTCTTATGTAGCGATGATGCATGGTATATCACTGGATCAGTAGTTATTGCGGATGGTGGGCTAATCACTGGGCGTAGAGAGAGTGGTAATGTACCTCCATCTGGTAAGAAGTAGCTAACTAGATTGAATTGATAAAGTAAATATATATTATGTATATTAAGGCGACCAATGACCACATATAATTATTTTAATGAACCTTTTTTGGCTGAGTTGATGCACCGATGACTCCTACGCCCCTGCCTCCGATAGGTCCAGAAACAGAATTCCTATTACTTATTTACCATCTAATAATCATACCAGCAATAATAATTGACCTGTATGTAGGGCAGAGAATGTCTCATGATATCACGTTGAAGGATGCATTGATTTGGGTGGCTATATGGGTATCACTAGCCTCTGTATGGGGGTTCTTAATACTATATAAATTCGGGGCTGAAGCAACGGCTTTATATTTCGCTAGTTATATAGTGGAGTATTCCTTGAGTGTAGACAACTTATTTGTTTTTCTAGTTATATTTGAATATTTCGGCGTTCCATTTAGGAGCCAACATAAGACTCTCTATCTTGGTATAATTACAGCCATAGTATTGAGGGGTGCATTTATATTCGGTGGCATAGCATTAATCGAGAGGTATCACTGGGTAGTCTACATATTTGCACTAATTTTAATTTATACAGGGTTTAAGCTAGCCACGAGTGAGGAGACGAGGGTTGAGCCTGAGAAAAATCCGGTAGTCAAGTTTGCTAGAAAATATTTTCCTATTACACCGAAGTATTTTGGGAGTAAGTTCTTGGTTAAATTAGATGGTAAACGCCTCTTTACCCCCCTCATAATTGTATTGTTGGCTATTGAGACTACAGATGTTATGTTTGCTTTCGACTCTGTTCCAGCGGTGATAGCGATTTCACAGAACTTCTTTATAGCATATACATCGAATATATCAGCGGTATTAGGTCTAAGAAGCTTATACTTCGCCCTTGCCCTAGTTATGTTTCAGTTAAAGTACCTTGGTAAAGGGTTGGCCATAGTACTGACCTTCCTTGGAGTGAAGATATTCCTTACACTATTAGGTATTAATATACCTCTGTTTATGTCACTAGGTATTGTTATAGGTATGATTCTTATATCGGTATTAATTTCAATAATCAAGAAATAGTAATTATCGTTGAGAAATATATTTCTCAATAAATTTTATAAATTGGATAAATATTCCTTCTAAGGAAGGAGGGCTCGAGGTATAAATTGGGTGATTTATATGCAGCCTGCTATAGAGACTGTGAAGTTGGTTAGGGTTTTTTCATCTCCACAGGGTGAGTTCAGGGCCTTAGATGAGGTATCTATATCTGTACCTAATGGTATAATCTATGGTTTACTGGGTCCAAATGGAGCCGGAAAGACTACTTTGATCCGGATTCTAGCGACCTTGTTACTGCCTACTAGTGGTGATGCATATGTTGGAGGCTTCCATGTGGTTAAGGAGGCTAGTAAAGTTAGGGAGATTATTAATTTAGTATCCGGTGGTGAGAGGCCTGGATATGGTATATTGTCTGTTAGAGAGAATTTAATGTATTATGGCCAAGTATATGGATTGACTTGGAGTGAGACTAAGCGTAAGATTGAGGAGCTGGATAGTTTATTAGATTTGAGTGATTTTCTGGATAAGAGGTTGAATAGGATATCAACTGGTATGATGCAAAAATATGCTTTGGCCAGGGGGTTAATCAATGATCCAGAGATTCTTTTTCTGGATGAGCCGACTCTTGGTTTGGATGTAAATAATGCAAGGGTTATTAGGAGAATTATTAAGTCCTTGGTCGAGAAGGGAGATATAAAGACGATATTATTAACTAGTCATTATATGGCTGAGGTCGAGGAGTTATGTGATTATATTAGTATAATTGATCGTGGTAGGATAATAGCCCATGGGACTCCTGATGAGCTTAGGAAGATGGTTGAGAAGGAGATAATATATGATGTCGATATTAGGTTGAGGGATGTGGATAGGATAAATTTTTTGAAACGCCTAGATAGCGTGATTGGACACACCGTTAAGACTAGGCAGTTGACTGGGGAGGCGAGGATCAGAATTATTTTGTCTAGTGAAGATATAGGTAGAATTATTCGTAGGTTCGAGGATGAGGGTGTGCATGTTCTTAGGGTTACTAGGAGTGAGGCCTCTCTGGAGGATGTTTTCCTCAAGCTTGTTGGTAAGGGGATAGGTGATGAGGAGGGGTAGGAGTACTTGGAATAGGTTTATTAGGCCTGCTATTGGCCGGGCCTATGTTAGGATTAAAGGTGGTAATAGGGAGCCTAGCTGGATTCTTTGGGAGATTATTCTACCTATGATTATGATAGCCAGCGTTATTTGGGCTTATGAGAATATGGGCGCCCCACCTATATTCAAGGGATTTGTTATATTGGGGGGCGCTATGATGAGTTATTGGTATAATGTTCTGTGGGGGATGGGTAGGACATTATATTGGGAGAAGGAGACAGGTAACTTGGAACTATTTCTTTTATCAGACTCTAAACTGCCTGGTCTATTACTCGGTATGGCATTAGGTGGAATGTTCAACACATCTATACGTAGCCTTGCCGTTATCTTATTGGGCGTATATGTCTTTAAGGCTCAATTCATTCTGGACACTGTTCCAATCGCACTACTAATATTTTTCCTTACCTTGGTTGCATTATATGGATTGGGCTTAGGCTTAAGCGGCCTACATGTAGTATATGGTAGGATGGGTGTTAGGATAAATGAGGCGCTGGATGAACCTATAATGTTTCTCTCGGGCCAATATTATCCAATTACATCCTTTCCCCTTCTACTTCAATATATAGCGGGGTTATTGCCCCTAGCGATTGGGTTGGATGGGGTTAGGAGGGCCCTCCTGCTTGGTGAAGGTTTTAATCAACTATATCTCCACGTAATTATATTGATGGTCTTGACGGTTGTCTTCTACCTATTGGGGTTGAGGATGCTCAATAAATTGGTTGAGATTGGGAGGAGGGATGGGAGGCTGATATTGAGATGGCTATAGTTAAATGGTTTAGAAGGTTTAAAGCAGCTGTATGGCTCACTTGGAAGGAGCAGAGTAACTGGACTAACCCGATTATCTATGCATTATATACTAGTATAACTCCATTCTTCTCTGTATTGGTCTATGCATATATTTATATAGCGATAGCTTTCTTGAGTGGATTGGTTGACCTGAACCGGGCCTTCTATCTAGTTAGTGGTGTAGCATTATATAATTTTATCGGCTCTGGATTATATGGCTTAATCTGGACAGTTCACAGTGAGAGGGAGCATTTTAGGACACTTAAATATACCTATCTAGCCTTCCCAAGTCTACACCTTTATTTAATGGCTAGAAGCTTCTATCAATTCATCGTCGGGCTAATATATACAATTATAATGTTTGTAGTAGGGCTATATTTGACGGGCTACCCAGTATATAATCTCAATCCGGATGTAATCGAGGTTATCATTCTTATTATTCTGGGATATATCTGGAGTAGCCAACTCGGTATCATGGTTGCTGGATCGAGTATATTCAGCTCGGAATATGGTCCATTGATAAGTGAGGCTGTCGGTGGAATACTCTTCCTCGTTGGTGCTGTATTGTATCCAGTATCTGCATTACCCCCATTTATTCGTCCATTATCTAATCTATTCCCGATGGTTGAGTGGATGGAGTTGATGAGGCATGCCTTGAACCGAAATTATATGGTTAGCAATATTGGTCAACTCCATTCAATGCTACTACTTAAAACAATCATTTATGTAGGTATAGCTATAATTTATTTCCGCATAGTTGAGAAATTGACGAGGGAGAAGGGTTATCTGGAGGCGACCCTCCATCATTAGCAAAATATAAAACGAAATTTAAATTCTCTATTGTATAAAGTTTAATTAAAAAACCTGTTGTGGTGAATCTCTAATGAAGAAGATAATTATTTTATTTGTCATTATTGTTGCTGCATTATCACTTACTGGATTCTATATATATCAATTAATGTATGGTGGGAAGAATTTCCGTGGCGAAGTCATGCCGCAACCTATACCTGCTAAAGATTTCACATTAATAAACCAATATAATGAGAATGTCTCACTATCTAACTATAAGGGAAAAATTGTTGTCCTATCATTTGTATATACTCATTGTCCCGATGTATGTCCAGCTATAGTGATGGAGCTCAATAGGGCTTATGGTGAGTTGATTAAGAGGGGCGTTGATAAGGATGTTGTATTTATTTTTGTATCCGTCGATCCAGATAGAGATACTCCTGAGGCCTTTAGGGAGTGGGCTAAGTCTCTACATGCAGAGGACTTTATTTATTTGACTGGTCCGCATGATACCGTGGCAAAGGTTTGGAGGGATTATGGTATATATGTGGAGATTAGTAATGAGAATAGTGGTATGCCTATGCATCAGGGTCATGAGGGATATATAGTCACCCATACAGCCATAGTATACTTAATTGATAGGAACCTAAATATTAGGGTTGCATTCGACGGCCCTCCCCCTGCATGGAGTTATGAGGATGTAGTCAATGATATAATCATATTAGTGAATGAGTGAGGCGGCTTTCCAAGACATATATAGTATAATACCTACATTGATTAGAACACCCAATATGGATGAGAAATATAGTAGGTTAATGAATGTCCTAGATATTCCTAGGGTAGATCCCGTGGCTGAAGCGACGCCTATGGATGCTAATGTGGCTGCCATTGAGAAGCCGCAGGAGGGGCATGATACTATTGATGAGGCCAATGTGGAGAAACCAACTACTGTTGCAGCTGATCCAGCGGCCATACCGCTCTTCTCTAATCTACAGCTTCCCTTCGACAATCTTGAGTAATATAGTGTAGTGCATATGGCTATTGATGCCAGGATCGATACTAGTAGGTACAATAAGATTTCATTTGTGGTGTATATAATGTATAGGTATGTTTCACCACTCAATTGTTCTGCAAGTTGGCCGCCTAACTTATAAGGTGATTTAAACATGATGAGGTAATGTATTAATTTATTCCCTTCTTTAATTACTCCATTAAAATTGATTGTAATAGGTGTGGCGCCTGACAACACCCATTGAATTATAACTGGTAGGAATATATTTGATAAGAATATTAATATGGAGACAATTATTATCCATTTTGGGCTCCATCGATTTAGAATTAGTAGCTTCATTCCTTGAATAATCTTTATCATTTCACATTCAAATATTATG
>WAJV01000078.1 GCA_015523725.1 Candidatus Geothermarchaeota archaeon | reverse complement strand
TCACTATAGGATTCCCCATTTAAAATCTCTATAGAAGCTATTTTTATAGAAGATTCTGTGAAGTAAATTTCTCCACTGGAATTATAGGTAATAAAGAGCAGAATATTAGGTGTCGATAACCTAGCCTTATTAAACCCCTGGTATTTAACCCATTCATCCATTATTAATCTAATTAATGAGGTATTATCCACCACCAAAAAACCATTTGAATCTGTTCTACCCAAGAAAACGGTTTCCAAACCGCCATCCAGGCTTGAGGGGAGGGGAAGAATTCCTTGAACAAACATGTTCTCTAAGGGAGAACCATTGATATCAGTTAAATGCACAACGATTCTCTGATGTCCACCTGAAATAATAACAAAATAAGATAATAATGTAGTAAGTATAAGTACAATAACAATAATTTTTTCTTCATTACATATTCTATTAATATGTTTATCATAATTTAAATATATATACATAAACATTTTTTGATCATATTAAACATAAATGCTAACTACAATGGCTTTTAATGGTTTTCATTTAGGCTCCTTTGGACCGAGCCATGGAACTATTTTTGAATATCCAAGTTCAATATTCTTTCTTACCCAATATTTAATGAACCAATCGGGCACATGGAGAGAGTTAACGTGATCATAATAATCATATGGTTTTATATCGAGAATAGGTGTTCCTGTCCATGCATCCAAACCTCTAACAAAAATTGATGAGCCATCAATCCTAACTAGCTCCACCACTGTTAGCCCTATAGGCGTGGGCCTATTGGGAGAACGTGTAGCAAATACACCAACCAAAGGCGCCGACGGATCTCCATGAGGATGGCTCAACAGGGTAACTCGACGCCTCCTATCTAAGACCCATATAACGATTATATGCGAATACTCCTCCAAGCCCCTTAATCCATCCAAATATTCTTCAAAAATTTTTATCTCCGCTACAAACTGATATCTACTACTAATACCCGAAGATTTATTCTTAGGTAAGCCCTTAACAACGGTTCCAATCGGCTCAAAACAGTAACTATCCTTAACCATCACAACTACCTCAAAACAATTTAATACAGATAAACCCAATATTTATTGAATAATGCCTGAAGACAGATACCTATTAATATTAAGTAATAAGGGATATACTCCAGGGGATAGATTTAGGGTAATAGATGTCTTTAGGAATTCATTACCAGTGAGTGAAAGACTAAATGTAAGAATTGGATATAATCACATTGAGCTAGATATATATGCAGAAGACATTGAAATAGTTAAGAAAAAATTGGTAAAAATGGGTTACAAAATTATTGACTACATTAAATTAGATGAAGAGGAAAAATACTCTATAAATGACTTATGTAGACTACTCAGGGATGAGAGATACTGGGAGAGCCATGAGATTCTCGAAGAGATATGGAGAGAAAATAGATCCGAGTCTATAAGATGGATAATCAGAGTCCTAGTAGCATTGATAAAGATTCAGATGAATCAACCTGACATAGCTGAGAATATCCGTAGTGAAATATTAGGAAAAGATATTCCAAAAAATAATCCTATAAGTGATATAATTGATGTCGAATGCATCTACAAAAAAATAAAGTATGAATGGATACCTATTTCCATAGCTGATTGCTGTAAAGAAGAGTCTATGGAGGAAGGTACCACTTAATATAATATTTTCCACTCTCCTCTTTCTCTAAAGCCAACAAATGTGAATAACTGAATTTAACGACCTCAGTATCAATATGAAGTAACATACTCAATAACTTACTTAAGTGGGGAAGATGTCCCACTATCAATACATCATACTTAATACCATTTAACTCCTTATATACTGGTGTAGGATCATCAAGTGGAGCCAGATTATCCTTCTTAATCACCTCGTCAACACCCAGGTATTCAGCAAAAATCTCGGCCGTCATTCTTGCCCTAGCTTTTCCACTATGCCAGATCTCCCTAACTTTAACCCCCAAAGCCCTAGCCTTACGCGCCACCGACTCAGTCTCCCTAACACCTTCTTCACTAAGCCTCCTCTCTGGATCCACATCCTTAGGATAACTCTTCCCATGTTGAACCAGATATACCATCGTCATACCAAATAAAGAATTAATCTATATTAATAGAAAAATCTTCATAATCTAGTTAGACTATTAAATAATGGTGTTAATCCATGTATATAGATAGGGTCAAGGATAGAGACAAGGAATATATATTTGGTTGGCTCAAGGAAATATGGAGTGGACACGATTACATCCCCTTAGTATGGGACAATTGGATGAATGAAGGCGAATTTTTGGCGGTATATGACGAAGGAAAGCCGATAGCAATATGGCATATCAAGTGGTTAGGCGATATAGCGTGGCTTGAGGGTATGAGGGTAAAAACCGATTACCAAGGAAGAGGTATAGCTAAATTAGCCAATAAATATTCAATCAAATTGGCTAGAGATAAAGGTATAAAAAAAGCATTATTGATAACAATGATCGATAATAAACCCGCCAGGAAAAGCTTAGAATCAATTGGATTCACCAATGTAGCTGCATACACCAGGGTAATAATCGATAATATAAAGGGTGACGAAAAAGTAAATTATAAAACTGGCCTCGACTGGAATACACTAAACTCAATCTCACCCAATCTAAAAAGTAATAACTTTATAATGGCCTCAGAAAAATCACCATGGATATTCCTTCCAATAACAGACAATAATTTCTACAAAATAGATGAAAAGAAAAGGATTTATATTGAAAAGGCACTCTCAATAATAGACAATACAATAAGAATCGGGGAAAAGGAATATCTCTACATTAGGTATCTCGATGCAGATAATAAAGCAGAATTACTAAAGATGATAAAGATATTAAGCAATATTTCTAGGGAAAACGAGATGGAAAAATTATTTATCTATATTCCATACAATAGTAAAACTTTGGAATATGCTAAGGACATTATCAAAATAGACCCTAAAGAAACCTTCTTAGTATATGAATATGTTATTAATCAAGATGATTGAATTATCTTAATATATTTAGCTTTATAGATAGGTTCCATAAAATAATTTGGTATCACAATTTTATGGTGATAATATGAGGCTGGAGAAAGACTTCATAGATTATATTGAGGTAGGTGGATATAAATATAAAATAATCAGCTTAAGGAAATTAGAGGAATTAGGATATACTAAACTAGATAAATTACCCTATACGATAAAGATCCTGCTAGAAAATATAGCTAGAAATATAGATGGTTATAGTGTAAAAGAAAGTGATCTGAAAAACATTGGCGACTGGATAAATAAAAGAGGGAAAGTAACGGTTCCATATAAGCCATATAGAGTAGTTATGCAAGATTATACCGGGGTGCCCCTAGTAGTTGATTTAGCTGCCATGAGAGATGTAGCTAGACAATTCAATGTAGACCCTAGTATAGTAGATGCGAGGATAAGGGGAGATCTAATTATAGACCACAGCATTAGAGTAGACTATTATGGAGTATTATATGCAGTCAGGAAAAATATGGAACTAGAATTTAAGAGATTCAAAGAAAGATATAGACTATTAAAATGGGCTCAAAACGCATTCAAGAATCTCAGGATAATTCCACCGGGAAAAGGAATAATACACCAAGTAAACATTGAATATCTATCTAAAGTGATTGTCACAAATAAAGTTGATGGAGAGATAGTCGCATTTCCCGATACACTATTAGGCACAGATAGCCATACAACAATGGTTAATGGAATTGGTGTCCTAGGATGGGGAGTGGGAGGCATAGAGGCCGAGGCTGTATTACTAGGCGAACCATATTACATGAGTCTACCCGACGTTATTGGAGTGAAACTAGTTGGAACACCTAAAGAGGGAGTGACCTCCACCGACATAGTATTGGCCATAACTGAATTCCTAAGAAAGAAAGCTGGAGTAAATACAGTAGGTAAACTAATCGAATATTATGGGCCTGGAGTAAAGTACTTAAGCGGATTCGATAGAGTAACCATAGCCAATATGGCACCCGAATACGGAGCCACAACAGGATTTTTCCCAGTAGACGAAGTTACATTAGACTACTTAAGGATAACTGGTAGAAGCGATGAACTCATAGAATTAATTAGAGAATATTGTAAAAAGCAGGGAATGTTCCTAACTGAAGATTTAGAGCCTGAATATGGAGCAAAACTCGTATTTAACCTAGATGAGGTTGAGCCGGGCATCGCTGGCCCCGCCAACCCGGAGGATAGAATACCTTTAAAGAAGGTTAAGAGAAAAATATCCGATATTATACACGACTATATGGGAATACCCAGCCACGTAACACTGGGCGGTAGAGATAGAGCGGAGGAAGAGTTTGTACATGGACATGAAACTATCGAAGAACATGAATATCCGAGGGTTGAGGTGGACCTCGATGGCGTAAAAGGAATATTGACCCACGGCTCAATTATAATAGCTGCTATAACTAGTTGTACAAACACATCAAATCCATACCTACTGATTGGAGCCGGTCTACTAGCAAAAAAAGCAGTGGAGTATGGATTAAAGGTAAAACCATGGGTGAAGACGAGTCTCGCACCCGGTAGCAGAGCCGTAACAAAGTATCTTGAAAACTCAGGATTACTACCTTATCTAGAAGCATTGGGATTCCACATAGTAGGGTATGGATGTACTACATGTATAGGTAACAGCGGCCCACTAAAACCCGAGATCGAGAAAGCGATAAGAAGTTATAATCTATTCGTAACAAGTGTACTAAGTGGAAATAGAAACTTCTCAGGCCGTATACATCCACTATCCAGAGGAAACTTCTTAGCCTCACCAATTATGGTTGTTGCCTATGCAATAAAAGGAAGTGTGGACTGGGATCCATATAATGAACCAATAGGATACACCCCAACCGGCGAAGCCATATATCTAAAAGACATATGGCCATCTATAAATGAGATCAATAATATAGTCAGAAAATATGTAACTAGAGATACATACCAAGAAGTATATCAGGATATATTTAAAGGGACGGAAGAGTGGGAGAAACTCGATGCACCAAAGAGCATAACATATAATTGGAGTGACAAATCTACATTTATTAGGAAACCACCCTTCTTCCAAGGATTCACTCTAGAGACGCCCAAGCCAAGAGACATTATTGGAGCTAGAGTCCTCCTATTACTTGGTGATAGAGTTACAACCGACCATATAAGCCCAGCAGGAATGATACCAGAGAACTCGCCAGCCGCCAAATACCTGTCAGAAAGAGGCGTAAAACCCGAAGAATACTTAACATATGGTAGTAGAAGAGGGAACCATGAGGTTATGATGCGGGGAACATTTGCCAACCCTAGAATTAAGAACCTAATCGTTGATAAAGAGGGGGGTTATACTGTATATTGGCCCGAGAATAAAATCATGAGTGTCTATGATGCAGCCATGAAATATATGGAAAATAAAGTTGATACTATTGTGATTGCTGGGAAGGCATATGGAACTGGGAGCAGTCGTGATTGGGCGGCTAAAGGACCATATTTACTGGGGGTTAAAGCGGTTATAGCAAAGAGTTTTGAGAGAATACATAGAAGCAACTTGATCGGAATGGGAATTCTACCATTACAATTCAAGGAGGATGATGATGCACAAAAATTGGGACTAAGAGGAGACGAAGTCTACGATATAGTCGGAATAGAGGAGGGATTATATCCTAGAAAAGAGCTTAAAGTAATTGTACATAATCCAGACGGAACAATCAAACAATTCAACGTAATAGCAAGACTAGATAATGAGGTAGAAGTCGACTACTACATAAATGGAGGAATATTACAATACGTGATGAGAAAACTCATTAAACAGACAAAGAAACAATAAAAATATAAAAAGTATTTTATACAGACCTATTCAGTAAAAGATGCCTCAGCAGCTTCATAATATACTCTGGACACATCCCTAGAAGAAACTATACCTAACAATTTCCCCTCATCATCTACAATTGGAACATGCCTAAAACCATGCTCACTCATTAACAATGCAGCCTTACTAAGTGGATCATCAGGCTTAAGTGTCTTTGGATTCTTAGTCATCACATCACCAACAGCAGTATAAACTGGCTTATCCTCGGCAACCAGCTTCATCAAATCTCGCTCAGTGAATATACCGACCAGCTTATCATCCTCAACAATTAAAATACTCCCCACGTTTCTCCGCACCATCTGCTTAACAGCATCCTTAACTGTAGTATCAGGCGTAGTGTATACCAACTTCCCTCTAGGAACCATAACATCCCTAATTTTCTTCCCTATATATGTCATACTAAAAAATATAGTATGCTCAAGATTATATATAATCTCCCATATTAAGAACTATAAATATGTATAACTAAATATTTACTAAATTATTAATCAAATTAAATTACCTAGTCAACTGTTTTTTAATAAACTCATCAGCCAATTCCTGCAAATCATCACTTAAATGATCCACTTGCGAAACCATTAGTCCATATGTCAATAGATACATAGCCTCCTCCCTACTCAATCCTCTAGTCATAAGATAAAATAACTGTTCCTCACCAAGCCTAGCCTCCTTAGCCTCATGCCTAGCCTCAACAACATTACCAGTATCTATCTCTAACATCGGTGAGGCATAACCTTTTCCACCCTCACCTAAAAGAACCACCCCTGCCTGATAGATAGTCTTACTCCACTCTCCAGCTCGAGTGATTTTAGCCATTCCTCTAGCTACTCCATATCCGTCTTCAAAAATTATGCCCTGAGACGATAAATAACTCTCGCCATTAGGCCTCTCATGAATAACATTACTAATATAATCTATTTTCTCTCCCCTTCTAGATATAAAAGATGCACCGGCTCTCACAAAAGACCCTTCATTAAGAAAGAATGTATCACTCTGATGATGCATCTGCCCCCCATAACCAATATAGCCATAATTTAATTTAGCAGAGTCATCTACAGCAAACCTAAACACATTAATACTAGGTGTCTCCTTAGGAGGATTATTTAAAACCAATAAATTAACCCTAGACTTTTTACCTAAATAAGCCTCAACAAATAATGTCTCGAGGGCATCATTCTCATAATTAGTCGCATCAATAACAATATCGGCTTTAACCCTCTTCTTAACTACCAATATTATGTGTCTAGAATGAATACTTGATGATCCGAGTCCATCACCAACCCGAAGCTCCACCTCAGAATCATCCCTAACCTCCACAACCAGCGAGTCCCTTAAAGAAGCATAATGCCCAGCAATAATCTTGGACTCATCAGGCCTAATAAGTTTACCAATCGGGTAAATATCTTCATGAGCAGAGTATTTCCAAATACCCACCTTCTCAAAGTCAGACTTCACAATCAATCCAATACTATTACATATACCGAGATTCAATAAATAATCATCGTAATATCTCCATTTAGTATAATACTTAACAGTTGGTGAATCACCATATTTCTGATAATCACTCTTTAAAACTGATTCCCTGCCCCTAATCCTTAAAAGATCAAGCGCCTCACTAGCCAACTCCACCTACCTCACTAAACTCCAGCTGAATAACTCTATTTAATATACTAACAAACTCGAGAGGAAGATCACTAAGAATCTCCTTCAGCATACCAATAACTATCAGACTCTTTGCCTCACCCTCGCTCAAGCCTCTGGACGCCAAATAGAAAAGTTGGTCCTCACTTAGACGCCCAGTCTTCGCTTCATGTGATACAGTAGCAGTCGGCTCCTCAATCTGATTATGAGGATAAGTGTAAGCCATGCTACTATCATCTAGAATCAAAGAATCACACTCAACATTAGCAATACTATTATAAGCACCCTTGTTAATACGAACCAATCCCCTATAAATATTAATCCCACCATTATTACTAATACTCTTTGAAACAATCCTACTAGCAGTATTAGGCGCGGCATGTATGGCCTTAGAACCAGTATCCTTCAAATATGGACCATTAGACAATCCAATTACAATATTACTTGTCTTAGCGCCTTCACCAGCTAAAATAGTACTAGGATAAGTATAGGTAATTTTACTTCCTATGCTACCCTCAGTCCACTCAATAATAGCCCCCTCCTTAGCTATACCACGCTTATTATTGAAGTTAATTATATCCCTACTCCAATTCTGAAGAGTAGTGAATTTAATATGTGCATTCCTAGCTGCATACAATTCAACCATTCCATCGTGAAAACTGTATCTTTTAAGTAGGGGAGCGGAACAACCCTCTATGAAATGAACATAGCTTCCCTCATCAGCTACGACGAGAGTATGCTCAAACTGACCCTCAAGACTCCCTCCAATAAAGAAGAAAGCCTCTATAGGCTGCTCAATCTTAACTCCCTTAGGTACGTAAACAAAAGCACCTCCACTCCACAAAGCAACATGCAAAGCGGAAAACTTATGATCCGATGGTGGAAAAATCCTCGCGAAATACCTCTTCAATAAATCAGGATATTTCTTAACCGCATCCTCCATAGGCATAATGATAACGCCTAAACCCTCCAACTTCTCCTTCATCTTAGAATACACAGTCTCACTACCATATACAGCCGTCAAACCAGATAAGAATCTAGCCTCAATCTCAGGTATACCCAGCTTCTCATAAGCCTTCCTAATCTCGTCAGGCAAGTCAGTCCACTCCTGAGTCCGCTCAACTTTAGGCTTCACATATGAAGCCAACTCCTCCAAATCAATCTCCTCTATACCTGTTAACCACCGAGGCATAGGCAACTTATAGAATAGATCAAGGGCCTTTAACCTAAGTCTAAGCATCCACTCGGGCTCCTTCTTAACCCTAGAAATCTCCTCAATCACGTCTCTAGTAATCTTCCCACGAATCTCAATCTCCTTGGAATACTCCCACTCCCATCCATATAATTCATCTATCGACGTATACCTAAGAATCTCTTCAATATTAGTCGCCTTAACTGCTTCAGTCAACCTCTATCACCCCATACTTCTTATATCCCTCCCGATCGATATAATCGGCCAACTCCGGGCCCCCAGTATCTACGACGCGTCCATTAACGATGACACTCACCTTATCTGGGTTAACATATTTCAATATCCTCGAATAGTGAGTAACAAGGAGTACTCCAACACCATCATTAACAGCTTCAGATATATTCTCAGCTATAACCTTAACACTATCGACATCCAGCCCTGTGTCAGGTTCATCCAACAACATATATTTAGGCTTCAAATATAAAGCCTGCATTAACTCACTCCTCTTCCTCTCTCCACCACTAAAACCGAGATTAACATCTCTCCTAAGAAACTCCGGCTTCAACCCCACCCGTGTAGCCAGGTGACGCATATCCCTAATGATCCTAGCATCACTAATCTTTAATAAATCATTCTCACCCATACGCTTATTTCGCGCTGCTATCAATAATGTTGAGAGACGTACTCCTTCAATCTCAACTGGATGCTGGAAAGATATAAACAGACCCCTCAGACTCTTCTTCTCTGGAGAAAGAGCAGTAATATCCTCACCATCTAGTAAGACCTGTCCATTTAATACAATATATTTAGGGTGACCCATGATACCATACAATAAGCTGGTTTTACCACTGCCATTAGGACCCATTATTGCATGAACCTCTCCAGGACCCACAGACAAATTAATATTATATAGAATTGTTTTTATTCTGTCAGTCTTTATCCCAACAGATAGGTTCTTAACCTCTAACATGGTTATCTACCTTAATAACACTGTTATATAATTAAAACCACACCGGCATATATAAATGTATTTAGGAAAACCCTTGCAAGAAATATATATAAATTTATATTATTCTTATTCTCACTACATACTCACCATCGCCTGCCTTCCAGCTGTCAACGACTTCATAACCATAATCCTCTCCCATATCCATCAAAGCCTTCCACACATCCTCCTTACCAACAACTACCTCCAACTCTTCACCTATATCGGCATTAGCAATAATGTGAATCTGGAAAGTTTCCAACTTAGATTTACTACACTCCATATCCTTAATATTCCTTAAATCTATCCTCCTCATTTCCGAATTATATATAATAGTATTCGAGCTTATATAGTTTTATAACTGTGTTATAGTATTAATCCATAAAAAACTTATTTACAAATATTTTAAACATGAAGAAATTCTATGAAGGACTAATCTTTAGATGGGATAATGGAAAAGCCTATCACCTCGAAATGGATGAAAAAGATATTGCTCAATACATAATTACATCAGGGTCACCATCACGTATAGATATACTAGGAGAATTACTAGACAATGCAGAAATATATACACCCAGGAGGGGATTAAAATGGACTAAGGGTGAATACAAGGGCATAAATATTCTAGGATTCACAAGTGGAATGGGTGTAGGCAGCATGGGAATTACTCTAACAGAAATTATGGCTCTATCACTGAAAACAAACAAAAAAATTCATATAATCAGAGTCGGCACATCAGGAGCATTACAAGAATATATTCCACCCAAATCAATCATTATACCCACAGCCGTAGTTAGAGATGAATCAGTATCAAATAAATTAATCTATAAAGAATATCCAAGCGACATGGACCCTGTAATATTCTTATCCTTAATAGATGCTGCAGTGGAGAAAGGATATAAAATAGGAAAAAATCTATTTCTAGGAAAGACGCACTCAAAGGACGACCTTTACTTTTACGAAGGATATCATAACAGCCCAATAGGACAAATCCATCAAAATAAATTTAACGCCTTTAAAAAAATGGGTGTATTAGCTACAGAGATGGAGGCGAGTCTATTACCTATATATAGGGACTACTTCAACAATCTCTCAATAGAGAAGGGTTATAAAACGAAATTTTATGTAGGAGGAATATTTACAACATTAAAATCACCTATGAAAATGAACGAACTAGAGGATATTGAAAAAAACTTGATCAAACTCACCTTAGATGGAATAGTAAATATAGAGATGTTTTGGATGGGGAAGAAATCCCTCGACCATATATTGAGGAAAATATAAATGAACCATAACCTACTTCTTAATCAAAGTAAATTCATCGAAAACCGTTCCATTCACAGCATCTATAGCCCTAAAAATAACTTTATTCTCATTTACAATTATCACTCCAAAAGAATATCTAGCCTCCCTGTAGTAACTCCAAGCCGGCTTGGGTTCAATAAACGACTTATATAAACCGCCTCCAGCCCCGCCGACTACAATGTATATAGTTCCATTCGGATTAATATACAGAGAATCGTTATACGACATTATTGAACCATGTTTAAGGGGATAAGTCCTCTCATAATTATGCTCATGACCCGAAAAAACTATATCAACTCCATATAAATCAAAAAGTTCTTTAAGGGGTTCAGTAATTTTACTGGATCCATGTGAGGCACCCGAGCTATATGGAGGATAATGAACAAATACGAATATCCACTTTATATTTGGATTCATAGATGCAAATCTCAAGGATTGGTTGACCCAATCATAAAGTGTTGAATCTAGTAGTGCATCGTCATATGGACCTGGATTAATAACCAAGAAGAATGAATTACCCCAAATGAACCAATAATTATATTTAGAGTCGATGGATGGAAAATATATATTCAAATCACTTAGGTCACCGGCACCATCGTATTCATGGTTTCCAACAGCGATTAAATATGGTCTAGTTGAGGCTAGGGGCTCAATTATGTTGAACCACTTGATCCATTGATCAACCCTGCTACCGCCATAGGATAGATCACCAACATGGATATTAAACATAGGATTAAACTTTACAGAAGTTTGGACAACCATACGGGAATATTTATTTGTCCCCTGATCACCATACACCGTGAAATTGAAATTAGTATTATTTGAACCAAGCCAGAGAATAAATTTTGGACTCATCTCTATATCTGGATCACCTACGCGATACTCATATTTATTACTTAATGCCAAATTGGAGGCCGATACTATATGCCAATAAAATTTCTTATAGAAAATTTGAGAACCATTGTACCTAATGACATCACCATCTGGTTTGCTTAACTCGACAATTGAATTATTGGTTGGGGAAGCTGTTATCCAGATAAAATTTAGTGTAAGAGGCTTTAAACGTGCAAATGTAATATGAATTCCAAATGGAGTGAAGTTCTTAGGCGCTGGACTTGGAATTGTAGGGGTAACCGTCTCACTCGGCTCAAGGGGCCCTTGACTATTGAATTGACCGCCAATATAGATAGCAATTATGAAAATTAAAATTAAAAGGGGGACGGTAAATGCCAATACTCTTTTATTCATAAAAACATCAAAAGTAGAGTGAAAATATAAATATTTACTAAATTTAAATCAATATCTAGACAAAGATAATTATAACCATTTATATTTTAGAAGTAGGTAATACTATATTTAGACAAAAATTAATAGAAACCATTTATTTCATCCTATAATCACTACGAGATAAAATCTACTAGTTATATGGAGGTGACTTTAAATGGTGGAAGTTAGACTAGAAAAATTAAGCAAATATTTTGGTAAGGTAAAAGCAGTTGATAACCTAAATCTAGAAATAAAAGATGGAGAATTTATCTCCCTATTGGGACCAAGTGGGTGTGGTAAAACAACAACCTTACTGATGGTGGCTGGAATCTACAAACCTACTAGTGGATATATTTACTTCGATGATAAAATAATGAATGAGGTCGAACCTAAAGATAGGAATGTCGGCATGGTATTTCAAAGTTATGCATTATACCCCCATATGACTGTGTATGACAACATAGCATTCCCATTAAAATTAAAGAAATTACCAAAAAATGAGATCAGAAATAGAGTTTTAAGAGTAGCGAGAATGCTAGGTATAAATGAACTATTGGAAAGAAAACCTGCTCAACTAAGTGGAGGACAACAACAGAGAGTGGCTTTAGCAAGAGCAATAGTCAAAGAACCCGACATTTTTCTAATGGATGAACCACTATCTAATCTAGACGCCAAATTAAGAATACAAATGAGAGCAGAATTAAAACATTTACAAAAAGAACTAGGTATCACTACCATATACGTAACTCATGACCAGGTAGAAGCAATGACCATGTCGGAT
>WAJV01000077.1 GCA_015523725.1 Candidatus Geothermarchaeota archaeon | reverse complement strand
CCCTAATGTTACCTATCACTACATTCATCCCGTTATCACGTAGGACATTGGCTTGAGCCCTTCCCTGATTACCGTATCCAATTACCGCTATAACCATGTCTCTAATTAATTCTAAATCACCTTCAAAAATTAGATTAACTCGATTCATATTGAATCAAAATATAATATGTGCCAAACAGGCTTTTTAATTGAATTAACTAGCTATATTCAGTAATGACTCATGTAGTGAATAGGTAGAATTTAATTAACTATCTAGAATATATTTAATTTGGTGAATAATATGGGTAGGCTAGATGGTAAGAGAATCGCGATTCTTATAGCAGATCTAACCCATGATGAAGAATATGCTTTTCCCAGATATTGGTTATTGGATGAGGGTGCAGAGGTCGTTACTGTTGGGTTGAAGAGAGAACATACTAGTAGATTTGGAAGAGTCCTAAAGCCAGATAAAACAATTGATGAAGTTTCGCCTGATGAATTCGACGCTGTAATAATACCAGGTGGTTTCGGTCCAGATAAATTAAGAATAAATGATAAAGTTCTTCAATTTGTTAAGGAGATGAATAATAAGGGGAAACTGGTTGCCGCAGTATGTCATGGTCCACAGGTTCTTATATCAGCTGGTATCGTTAAGGGTAGGAAGATGACTTGCGTGAAGCAAGTCAAGGTAGACTTGATTAATGCAGGGGCAGAATATATAGATGATAAAGTAGTCGTGGATAATAACTTTATAACATCAAGACATCCATATGACTTACCTGCATTTACCAAAGCTATTATTGATTATTTATCAAAGGATTAAGCCAAATAATTAATCAGTTATTTTATTGCTCACCGATAAGGATAAATGTAGTTAGCCTCCCATGTAATACCGTGATTCTTTTATTTAATCTATACCCATTCTCTTCATAGGCCTCCACCATCTCCCTCCACCTAGGTGTTATCGAAACAACTGTTTTTACACCCAGCTCATTTAATGAACTAATAATATCCCTGTACATATTAGGGATGACTTTCATGCGTGTCATCCTAATACCATATGGAGGATTAGTAATGGCTATACCTCCATCCCTCATCTTAATATACTTATCTAGTCGCCTAGCATCATAATTAAAAAAGGTAATTAATCTATCTACGCCAGCTGATGATGCATTAGCCACCGCACCCTCTAAGTATTTCCTGCTTATATCATTATATATGATGTTAACAGGCAATCTGTCCGTAATCCTTTCGCTTCTCGCCTTCTCCCTAAACTCCATATATTCATTGTAATCAAATATCTTGAGCTTCACTAAAGGGTGCGATGCTCTATATAGGCCTGGTGCATATCGATATTTATACATTGCAGCCTCTATGACTATTGTCCCCCCGCCAGCCATAGGGTCGATTAGATCTTCATCACACCATCCAGACAGAATTATCATTGAGGCTGCTATACTTGTCTTTATTGACGCAGGATGATTGAATACACGGTACATCCTCCTGTGAAGACCCTCACCGGCGAGATTAATACCTAAAATATACTTATCATCTATTATTCTTAGGACAAATTCTATATCAGGATTCTCCAGATCTACCCTTGGCTCTAAGCCAAGTTTCTTCAATGATTCAAATATATATCCTCCGACGACTCTATTGGCATCTATACTTGTAAATTTATGCGCCCCATATCTAGTTGTTGATAATCTGAATGAGGAACCATTTCTATAAAATAGTTTATAGTCTAATTTAGAAACCTTTTTACCAATATCATCTAGGGCATCGAAATAATCCTCATCAAGAACCAATATAACCCTATGCAGTGTTCTACCCCATATAACTAATTTATAAGCATCTTTATATCCACCATTAACTCGAAGATAATTGGTATAGGTAATTGGTTTTTTACCTATTAAGCCCTCCACCTCGAGTGCCGATACTTCAGACAAACCGGTGTTAACCGTTATTAAATATTCTACTTCATTCATACAAAGAAAAATAATAAACAAGATATATTATATTGCATCTTTCAGTTGATGATTAAATATTATTACATATTCTATAGCAGACAAATTATATCATAATGGTAATAAATGATTGAATATATTGAATAAATGTTAATTTATTTATATAATTTTTGTTATCTCAGTAATAATATGCTTCATAAACCTAGGGAGCCATCTGTCAGAGGGATAATGTATTCATCATTTACCATCGGCCTAACAATAGCATTACTAAAGATGAATGGTATCACATTTATTAGGCTGATTCTTCTATCAGATGCTATAATTTCCTTTATCCTTCAGTATCTACTAACTAATTATATTAATGAAGTAATCAAGAAACAAAGATATGGTAACTTAATTGTTCCACTAATACTTCTACTACTCCCTTATGGAGTCCCATTTTTAATCGGCGACCCTAGATTAATTTTAGAGTTGCTTGTTATTAAGGCGACTCTATTCACGGCAATCATAATTCCTTATCGTTTGAGTCCAAATAATATGTTTAGTTATTTGATAGGGACTACCTTAATAACTACAGTCTATCTAGATCCACCTGCATTTACTGGAATTGCAACATATGAGGTATTCTTGATTTGGATATTGGTCGCTACATATTTCACTGCCACGTCTTACTATATAGAATCTAGACTCGGGTTTAGGGAAGTTAGTCCCTTAAAACCTCTCCTATCATGGATATGGGTTATCCCAACAATATTCATCCTATATGGG
>WAJV01000076.1 GCA_015523725.1 Candidatus Geothermarchaeota archaeon | reverse complement strand
GGACATACTAGATGACCCAAGAGTAGATGGAGAAAGGGTTGCAGAGAAACTACGGGAATCAAGCGCCCGGAAAATCCAAATAAACCACCTAAAAGATGCTAAGGGGGAGACGGACTCAATAAAAATGCTTATAGAGGGAACAAACGGAAAATCAAGGGGTGGAGAAGCACCAACCCTAGGAATAATAGGTAGACTAGGGGGAGTGGGAGTCAGACCAAAGAGGATTGGAATGGTATCCGATGCAGATGGAGCAATAGTAGCCATCGCGACAGCACTCAAGCTAAGTGAGATGAGGATGAGGGGAGACACCCTAATAGGCGACGTAATAATAACCACCCACATAACACCGAGGGCGCCAATAATACCCCACGACCCAGTTCCATTCGTAGACTCACCAGTACACATGAAGCTAATCCAGAGGTATGAAGTCGACCCAGATATGGATGCAATACTATCAATCGATGCAACCAAGGGGAATAGAGTGATAAAGGTAGATGGATTCGCCATAACACCAACAGTGAAGAACGGCTGGATACTAAAAGTCAGCGACGACCTAATCGACATCTATGAAAGGGTGACCGGGGACGTCGTAAAAGTAGTACCAATAACCATGCAGGACATAACACCAATGGATAACAACATATACCACATAAACAGCATAATGCTACCCTGGCTAGCCACCGAGGCGCCAGTAGTAGGCGTGGCAACGACAGCCAGGATACCGATACCCGGCTCAGGGACAGGTGCAAACTATATATATGGATTAGAAGCCGCCACTAGGTTCTGCGTCGAAGTTGCAAAGGAATACACCAGCGGGAGATGCAGATTCTATGATGAGGATGAATATAGACTACTCACAAAATTATATGGAGATATGCGCCCGTATCTAGGGAAATATATCAAATAAATATAATATATTTCACCTTAAAAGAGAGACCTATCAAATAGACTATTGTACGGTGATGAACCTTGCTCCGGATAGGACTCCTAACAATAGGGCAGAGCCCCAGAGTAGACATTATGGAGGAGCTTGGAGAAGCCTTTGTAGGAGCATACGTGGTTGAGGCCGGTGCACTCGACGGCTACACTAGGGAGGAGATAGAGGCAAGCCTATACCCCGAGCCCGGCTACGACACCCTAGTCACTAGACTAAGGGATGGGAACCAAGTATCGGTGGCCAAAGAGAAGATACTTCCACTAATCCAGAGAAAAATATATGAACTAGAGGATAGAGTAGACCTAATAATATTATTATGTAGCGGAGAATTCCCCAGATTCAAGTCAATGAAGCCCCTAATCTATCCAGACCACCTACTCAAGAGCATCGCAACCACCATAATGACGCCGGGAGGCAGACTCGGGGTAATAATACCACTAGAAGCACAGAGATATTATGCGAAGAACAAGTGGAGTAAATATACGGGAGACCTAAGGATAGCGGTCGCATCACCCTACAAAGGAAGCGAGGAAGACTTCAGGAAGGCTGCTGAGGAGATGATAGATAGGGAACTAGTGATAATGGACTGCATAGGATACAACTATAAACAAAAGAAGATCGTCCAGAGAATAGTCGATAAACCAGTGATAACGGCGAGGGGGGTATTAAGATCCCTATTAAACGAGATAATCCAATAAACCCAAAATATATTAACCACAACATTTCTATAAAGACAACAATTTATTTATACTGTTAAATCATGAGTGGAACCGAGGATAGACAAATAAGAAAATATCATAGAAAGATAAGTGGGCTATCATGCTCATTCTGCGTAGAAACCGTTAAGAAGGCCGTCTCAAGAATAAATGGAGTTGAGGAGGTCCATGTAAGCCTATCCCACGAAGAAATCCTAGTCCTATTCAACCCAAAAATACTTAGGGAGGAGAGCATAGAGAGCACACTGAGAAAACTAGGGTATAAAGTAAGGGAACCAGCAAAAAGATTCTCAAGAGAAAAAGAGCTAAAAAGAATCAAAAACAATTTATTGGCATCCGGTGCACTAGCCCTAATCGCATCAACACTAATGATCCTAATGTGGATAGGTATAAGGCACCCCCTAATACCCTGGATAATGCTGGGTACAGCATTAACAACAATGTTCGGGGCAGGACTACACATAAAAAAGATGGCGTGGCACTCACTAAGATCAAGAATACTAAACCAACACGTACTCCTAGAGATGGGTGCATTCTCAGGCCTAATAGGTGGAATACTAGGCCTAACCACCCTAACAAACTTCCCCGCCGCAGACTTCCTAGCGATATCAACCTACCTAACAGGATACCACATCCTAGGTGAATGGTCAAGCCTATATGTAAAGAATAAGGCATCCCAAGCAGTAGATAGGCTACTAAGCCTCCAACCTAGGGACGCAACCATAATCATAGACGATAAGGAGGTGATCAAGCCAATAGAGGAGATAAACATAGGTGATACAGTGAGGGTTAGGCCTGGGGAAAGAATACCGATAGACGGAGTCATCACAAGGGGAGAGACGACCGTCGATGAATCAATACTAACTGGGGAATCACTACCCAATGTGAAGAAGGTGGGTGACGAAGTAATAGGGGGTAGCATAAACCTCACCGGCTCAATAGATATCAAGGTAACCAAAGTAGGTGAAGACACATTTATACAGAGGGTGGCAAAGATGGTTGAAGAGGCGAGGGCCCTAAAACCAAGCATACTACTAATCATCGACAAAGTACTAAAGTATTATGTACCAACCATATTAACCATAGGCATAGCATCATTCATATACTGGAGCCTAATAACCCTCCTAATAACAGGTGCTCCAAACATAAGCAGAGCATTGTACGCAGCCCTCTCAGTCTACGTAATGGGATATCCATGCGCACTAGGCATGTCGATGCCACTCGCCATAATGAGGGGAGGGGGAGAAGCAGCAGAGAAAGGAATATTAATGCGCTCAGGAGAAGCCTTCCAAACACTACCAAGCATAAAAAAGATAATATTCGATAAGACAGGTACACTAACCAAGGGAGAGATACACGTAATAGACATACTATGTTATAGAGATAGAATGGAGACACTAAAGCTAATAGGCTCAGCCGAACTACTAAGCGACCACCCACTGGCAAGGGCCATAAAGAAACACCTAGACGAAGAAGGAATAACCTACACCCTACCAAACAAATTCAAAGAACACCCAGGTAAAGGAGTGGAGGCAATAATCAAAGATAGAAAAATATATGTAGGAAGACCGAGCTACCTAGAAGAGATGAATATAAACCTAGATAAATTGAGGAGAGATATGGCTGAGGCCGAGGAAAGGGGCTGGGGAGTCGCTGCAGCGGCGGTGGACGGCGAGGCAGCGGCCCTAATAATATATGCGGATCCAGTAAAGGAGGGAGCTAAAGAGACGATAATGAGGCTGAGGGAGATGGGTATAGAGCCAATCATGATAACCGGCGACCGTGAGAAGGCGGCTGCCTATGTAGCCAGCCAACTAGGCATAAAAGAATATTATGCAGAGGTATATCCAGAAGACAAGATGAAGATAATAAAGAACATACAATCCAAGGGAATAAGGGTGGCCATGGTTGGAGACGGAGTCAACGACGCGCCATCACTAATGGAGGCGGATGCAGGCATAGCAATAGGCACTGGAACAGATATAGCAATAGAGAGTGCAGACATCATAATAATGAGTGGAGACCCGAGAAAGGTATTGGACGCGATAGAGATAGCGCGGAGAAGCTATAGAAAGACGAAGGAGAACCTCCTCCTAGCATTCCTATTCAATGGAATAGGAGTCCCAGCGGCCGCAACAGGCCTACTACACCCCTCAATAGCCATGGTCGCGATGGCACTATCAATAACAACCATACTACTAAACAGCTTCATCATAAAAAAGATATGGAGGAGACGTGAATAGCCAACCGAATACCCTAAACCACAAAACACCCATACAGAATCATTATAATACGGAGGCCTAGATTTATGGTGCTAATTTGATGAATTATAATTAATTATATAGTTATATTGTATTCAAGGGGATATAGTTTGCCATTTACACCATTCCACCTAGGCCCAGCACTATTCATAGGAATACCCCTAAGGAAATATCTAAACCTACCCACCTTCCTAATCGCGAACATAATTATAGATATTGAGCCACTACTAGTCCTAACATATAACATATATGGATACCCACTCCACGGCCTCCTACACACCTACCTCTCAGCCCTAATAACTGGATCAATACTTGGACTCATACTCTATAAGCTAAGGAACATATTAAACCCAGTATGGAGACTACTAAGGCTGGAGGAAAAGCCAGGCCAAGAACCAATGAAATACATATATGCAGGTGTATCTGGAATAGCGCTACACATACTACTAGATAGCCCACTATACCAAGATATCAAGCCACTATACCCGACAGCACTAAAACCACTCTATAACCCAACCCTATCCCCAAACATATACACCCTATGCATAATACTAGGCTTAATCGGATTAATCAACTACATATTACTAATAAAAAAGAGTTGAAAAAATTAGATAGTAACCTCCAACTCCCTCAACAATGAATCTGAGTCAATGATCTCAGCCCCATACCAGAAACCCTCATAACGCAGAGCCTCATCATGCCCCATACCGAGACTACCATCCACATTATCAAATGAATCCACACAATCCCTAACAATAACTGGAATATATCCCCTAAAGAATGCGTCGGCGGCAGTGTGCTTATCACAACAATTGGTATGTAGACCAGTGATATATAGCTTATCACCCGGACTAAACCCAAGCTTCCTAAGCAATGCATCGAGGGCAGTTGGCTTACCACCGTTATCCGTGAAGCCGCTATAAGTACCCTTCTCAACCTCAAACAAGAGATGGCCCTCAGGAATATTCTCAACATCCTCAGGGCTCCAATTCCTCTCCAACACATACACATCATCCTTCAACAAGCCATCGACAATCTCCGAGCCCTCACTTCCCTTCATAGAATGCGGCCCCCACTTCCTCAACTCAAAATCCCCAGGTAAATGCCGGTCTGTAACATATATAACTGGATAACCCCTCGCCAAGAAGGCCTCTTGGAGCCTCCTAATACGGGGAATCAATTCCTTAGCCCTCTCAAGCGCAAGGTCTGGATTATACTCCGGATAAACAAAATCTTTAGTCATATCAACAATTATCAAGGCCTTCATTGCATAATATGATATGAACATATGCTGGGATAAGTATTAAAGGAAAAAATTACATAGATTTACTGGATTAGGGCAAATATTGCCACTAATCCATCCGCTTCTCACCAACTATCTCCGCGTCATAACCCCTATTAACAATAGCCTCGACAACATCATCATTAGATACGGATAAGGGCACAACCAACTCGGCGGACCCCTCGCTCAAAGAGACCTTGATATTCAATCCACCCACCTCCTCCAACGCACTCCTAACCGATGCAACACAACCCTCACAAGTCATCCCATAAACCTTCAGACTAATTAGTTTAAGGGGCTCCCTCATGGGCCTAGCCTCCATCGACGCCTTAATCCTCTCACCCTGCCTCCTAACCCCCACAGGCAGACCACTCAGAATCTCCCTAACAAGCGGCTCCAAATACTCCTTACAGCATCTACCACTTGGATTAGTTATTGGACACCACCTACCAGTCCCAGCCTTAGTATAAGCAACAATATCCTCCAAAGTATCACAACACCCCTTAGTATAGACCTCATTCCAAATCATCTGCTCAGTAACGTTAAAGCAGTAGCAGACCGGCCTATCCCTACCACTCTCCTTATGGAAAACCGGTACCCTAACCTCACCCTTCAAAAAGTATATCTTCCTAACATTATTGAAGTAAACCATATCACAATCCCGGGTCGGGCAGAACCAAAAATTATTATCGAGTAGACTCCAATAACTAGGATCAACATGATTACCAACATTGGACTTCAAAACCCTCAGACCCTTCTCACCACACATTGGACAAACCTTTGACAAGGTCTTCTCACCAGCCTCCCCCAGCTCCAAATACTTACTGCTAGGACTGAACTCAACACCACCTACACTAACAAATGAATCAACCATACCACATCACCAAACAAAGATCCATTAAACATATACTTAAAATCAACAACATGAGAAATCCCTATTAGAAGACTTATTATTATCATATATAGAGCCATCCAGAGACCCGTCTAAAGCATCGGCCAAAACCTCACCGGGCACCGGGCCTACACCTCTAAAAACAATCCTGCCATCAGCAGATACAACGATAACGGTATCGACACTCTTAACCCCAAACAATTCAGTTAAGGAACCATTATCCAAGACTAGATTCCAGTCTCCAGAAGAGTATCTAGAGACAAATTCCCTAAGAACATCCCCATCCTCAGGTGATATCGGTGCATTACGTGATAACCCGAACCTACTCATAACACCCTCAGTCCAAACATCAACGACAATAACCTCAACCTCCCTATCAAAAACAACCCTATTAATCACATCACCCATAACCCTACAGGATGGACACCAAGCCGCCATGAACCAGATAATAATAGGCCTACCCCGCAAACTCGATAAACTAAGGGTCCTACCGGATAGAGTCTCAACACTAAAATCTGGTGCAGCAACATCCACAGCCACAGAATTATTCCCAACACCCCCAATAAATATAGTGGGATAAAGATATGCAACTAAAAGGAGTAGGCCGATTGAGCAGCAACCAAGCTTAAACAAATTATTCAAACCAATTCACCCCACAGCTCTCCGATATACAAGATATAGGCTCAGAGTAAGTAGTATAGTGGAGACCAATATGAATAGGGTTGAGTAGGGCAGTAATAGGCCTGCAACCAAGTCACTCGCACCAAACAAAATCAATAAAGCCAGAACCAAGCCACCGCCACAACAAGAGAATAATGCAAAGAATGCAGGTATAACAGACACACTGGATGCGGCCAAGTTCAACCTACAACTAGAGCAGTTAGGGGCATTATATAAATAAATTACACCAGCTATATTCAAACCAAATAATATAGAGATTACAAGTGAAGATAATCCGGCCAATAAATTTATCGAGACCACAAACTGATAAAAATAAATGATAACCCACGGAACCTCACCAATAGGCCCATCCAAGTGAACATATATAGTTGGTGAAGTCGAGAAAGGCAGGAAACCCATCATACCATTCGCAAACAAATATGCAAAATAAAACAATACAGAAGAGGCGACAAAATATCTC
>WAJV01000075.1 GCA_015523725.1 Candidatus Geothermarchaeota archaeon | reverse complement strand
CTCCATACTCTACACTAGAATTTATTTGTGGATTACTCTGGGAGGTGTAAGGATATGATTACAGTGTATGGTGGTTTAAGCAGCGATGTCGAGAAATTCTATAGGTCAGTAGAATATAGCCCTATCAAAGGTATGCGTACTATTATTAATGGAGTCGTTAGGGGAGGGGAGGAGGCTCTCCACTACATTAACCTTAAAAAATATGGTGTTGATAGTCGTAGTCTTGGATTATATGTAACTGAAGATGATGTTGAGGAGGCCAAAGAATTTTTAGGTGATGAGTACGTAGATTCGCTTAGAACATTAGTGAATAAATATATTTCTCATTGGAGGAAGAGATTAACTAACTATAATCAATATATTTCACCAGCTACAGGGATTAACATTAGTTATGTATTGAAGCCCCTAGAAGCTGTCGCTGCCTCAGTTCCCTCTAAAGGCTTATTATATGCTCTAAACATATATACTGCGGCTTATGCAGCCGGTGTTAAAAATCTATACATAGTCTCTCCACCATCCTTCGGTAGGGGAATGCCTGACCCAACACTACTTATCATAAAAGATATATTGAAATATGGATATATTCTTAGGACAGACCCTCCATATGGCGTAGCCTATTTTCTCTTTGGAAGGGGTTTTAGGAATTATTTTGATAAAATATTTCTAAATACTGATTTATATTATTCATTTAAGGATTATGGCGAATCCCAATCAATTAATGGAGTCAGACCTATAGAGAAAATATGTTATTTAATTGATCGAACCGTGGAGCCAGAGCGGATAATACTAGATATGTATTCATGGCTTGAATTAAATAGGGATTCAAAAATATGCATTGTATCACTTAACCGTGGAATTATAGGTGAGATTATTGAGGCCGATCTTAATATACGAAAAAAAGCGCCTTATAGTCTATATTCTTATCAAGTTGACAAGAGGGTATTTGCCCTCCTGGCATCATCGTATAATGAGGCTATCAGTATAATAAATAGGTTGGAACCAGATTATCTAAATATAAATATAGAGCGGGAATCCAGATATAGAATTGTCGATTATATTAAGAATATTAAATTAGTCAGTGTTGGAGAATATTCTCTATCTCCCTATCTAAAGTTATTCAGCGGAGTTCCATTACTTATAAATATTAATGGTCGTGAAACGATTCACACATGCCTAGATTATATAAGTGGTTATAGCTTTGTCAGAATCGACGCTGAAGCCATATTATCAGATTATGATGAATTATATAGGGTTATTGATCGACTTGGCCAGCCGGTGAATAGGGAGGCTTTAACACGCTTTATTTCTCGAATATAATAATATTTTTTGTGACATCACTAATAATTTTGTGATATCACTTCTCTAAATTAATAAAATTCAAATGATTCAATTTTAAAGCATGGGCATAGCTATATATATTATTTGTGGTGCCTCAATTGAGTGTAAGAAGAGTTCCTCGCCTAATCTATCTTGTCATAGATGGTGGGGCTGATAAAATAGGGGACGAAACATCATTTGAGATAGCCGATACTCCTGTGATGGATTCATTGGCAGAGAGGGGGGTTAATGGAGTGATGTATGTAGTGGATAGGGAGGTTGCCCCCGAGAGTGACCTAGCGGTTTTCTCATTACTTGGGTATAATCCTGAAAAGTATTATGTTGGTAGAGGAGCTACGGAGCTATATGGTTTAGGGGAGAGGCTTAAGGCTGATTATGAAGTAGCATTGAGGGGGAATCTAGCTACCATAGACTCGGATGGCAAAATTATTGATAGGAGATGTGGCAGGGATATAAGCAGTGAGGAGGCTAAGAAGTTGATAGAGGGATCAGAATATATGAATTTAGGGATTTATGAGGGATACGCTAGAACATATGTGGGTGTTGGATATCGATTGGTGGTCGTAATAGGTAGTGAGAAATATAAATTATCTGATAATATATCAAACACCGACCCTGCCTATGTGAGGGTTGGGAGGATGGCTCACTCCGTCAAGGATTTCGAGCCGTATCCAGTGAAAGCCTCTCCCCTAGACAGTAGCCTCGAAGCCAGAGTTACTGCTGAATTAGTTAATAAATATGTAGATCTGATGACAGAACATCTAAAGAATCATCCTTTAAATGATAGGCGTAGTAAGGAGGGTAAATTGCCGTGCAATACTGTTCTCTTGAGGGATCCAGGTGTGCGCCCCAGCTCCCTACCTCTATTCAAGCATCTACACGACTTCCGATTGGGGGCTATAGTTGAGATGCCGGTGGAGAAGGGTATAGCTCACCTAACCGGCCTATCTATTGCTGAGGTTCCTCCACCAAGTAGGGATAAGGCTAGGGACTATGTCCAGATAGCTGATAAAACCATAGAGTTTCTCGAGTATGTGGATGCCATGTATGTCCATTTAAAGGGTCCAGATATATATGGTCATGACGGTGATAAAGCAGGTAAGGCCAAGTCTATCGAGCTCGTCGATAAATATTTTCTAGGAAGAATCGTCGACAAAGTAGACCTAAACTATACAAGTATATTAATAACTTGTGACCATGCTACTCCACCAAGTGAGAAGGGGCATACAGCAGATCCGGTTCCTGTATCGGTATATATACCTATGAAGAGGGGGGATGAGGTAAAAAGATTTAGTGAGAATGAATTTTTCAAATCTGGCGGTCTTGGAGTAATTGACCATGGATGGGACCTAATTCCATTGGTGAAGAGACTTATATGGGGTTCATAACTACATCTTTAGCGTAGATTCAATTCTATTTAGTAAGCTTGTCGTCTGCTCTATATCTTTGAATGAATCTATGCTTTTCCAGAAAACCCCCATATACTTCACTACTTTAAGCTTCTTCTCCCTGGCCAATCTCGGTAATGTCTCTATCTCTAGGTTCCCCTCCTGGGGCAAGTATTCATAAATACTTCTTCTAAATACATATACACCAGCGTTTATCCAATAGTCCTCCAATAATGGTTTCTCGATAAACTCCATTATATAACCATCCCTGTCAAAGTTTATTATCCCATAGGGACTTGGTAATGGCACCGCTGATAAGACGCCTATCACATCTTCACAATCATTAATCTCATTTATCAATGGATATATGCTTAAATCAGTTATTATATCTCCATTAACTAAGATAAACTCATTCTCCTCACTAAGGTATCTCCATGCATTCCTTATAGCTCCTCCTGTGCCCAAGGGCCTATCCTCATGGGAATACTTAATCTCTACACCAAACTTAGATCCATCGCCTAAGAATTCCATAATCTTCTTTGACAAGTATCCAGTTAGGACTAGGAATCTACTAATACCCTGTCTCGAGAGCCATTCAATCTGGCGTTGGATAACCGGTTTACCAGCAATCTCAATTAGATTCTTAGGTATTTTCTCAGTTATTGGCCTCAATCTCTTACCGTAGCCCCCGGCTAGAATCACGGCTAGCATAAATCCCACCAAACAAATTTGTAAATATATAATTAAATTGGGTATAATTGGTTTTTAATTATTTATTGAAATTCCCCCTTTGATAATCGGCATATATAAACAAATTCTGTTAATAAGTATAGACAATTTATACATTGCATATATAGGGGGCTCATCTAATAATCTATAGTGAGGTGGCTTTCAACTATGGTTCAACAAGATCCTTTTGAGATCGCGGTTAAGCAGCTCGAGAGAGCTGCTCAATTTATGGATATAAGTGATGAAGCCTTAGAGTTTTTGAAGAGGCCTCAGAGAGTCCTACAGGTAACTATACCAGTTAAAATGGATGATGGGAGTGTTAAGGTCTTCGACGGCTTTAGGGTCCAATATAATTGGGCTAGGGGACCGACTAAAGGCGGTATTAGGTATCATCCATTGGAGACACTGAGTACGGTTAAGGCGCTCGCCGCTTGGATGACTTGGAAGACTGCGGTGGTTGAACTACCATATGGTGGAGGGAAGGGTGGAGTTATATGTAACCCGAAGGAAATGAGTGATAGGGAGTTAGAAGGTCTCTCCAGGGGATATATAAGGGCCATTTATGACATTATATCTCCCTATACTGATGTCCCCGCTCCCGACGTCTATACAAACCCAAAGATTATGGCTTGGATGATGGATGAGTATGAGACTATTGTTAGAAGGAAGGCTCCGGCCTTCGGAATAATAACTGGGAAACCCTTAAGCATAGGTGGTAGCTTGGGTAGAATAGATGCTACATCAAGAGGCGCATCCTATACGATTAGGGAGGCTGCTAAAGTTCTGAATCTCGACCTTAATAAAGCTACTATAGCGATCCAGGGTTATGGTAATGCAGGTTATTACATGGCCAAAATAGCGGCTGAAGAGATGGGTCTTAAAGTAGTTGCTGTAAGCGACTCAAAGGGCGGCATATATAACCCCGATGGATTGGATCCAGAGGATGTATTAAAGTGGAAGAAGGAGAATAGGAGTGTGAAGGATTATCCCAAGGCAGACAACATATCGAATGAAGAGTTGCTGGAGTTGGATGTAGATATATTGGCTCCAGCCGCTATAGAGGAGGTAATCACAAAGGATAATGCGGATAATGTCAAGGCTAAATTAGTCGCTGAGTTGGCTAATGGCCCCGTGACACCTGAGGCCGATGAGATACTATGGGAGAAGAAGATATTCCAGATACCCGATTTCTTGTGTAATGCAGGGGGTGTAACAGTCTCCTATTTTGAGTGGGTTCAGAATATTACTGGTGAATATTGGGACCTAGAGACAGTGCACAAGAAGTTAGATGCTAAAATGACTAAGGCATTCCATGATGTATATAAAGTAAGTAAGGAGAAGAAGATTCATATGAGGGATGCAGCCTACGTCGTGGCGGTATCCAGGGTCTACCAGGCGATGCTTGATAGAGGCTGGGTCTCAAAGTAAAATCCCAGCCATCCACCTTTTATTACTCCCTATAACTTCCTTGGAAACCGCAGCTCCTTAACCAACTTATCCAATATAATTGGAGTAATTAGATGCACTCTCCTCCTCTTAATATTTATTCTTGACTTCGCATCATATTCATATGGACTCAACAAAATCTTTATATCTTTCTCATATTGAAATCTCTTCAATACATATTCTGGAGAATCATTTCCATCATTAAAAATTATACTATATGTTCTATTGTCCCTACCTAATATCCTGATGTAACTATCCTCTATCCATTTGAATTTGATTGGTGAACCAATATATAATCTACCTAAATCAGTCTCGAGTTTATAAACCCTATTAATCGACAATAATAGTTTTATGAATAAGTATAGCCATCCAGCAACCCTATATATATTCTTTCCACCAGATTCTTTGAATAACTCAATCCTTAATAATGGATCCCGTATGAGATAATTGGCTTTTCCACCTAATCTCAATACGTGGCCCTTATCTATTAATCTCTTAATGAATACATATGTCTCTGAACCGAATAAAGTGGATATATTTTTTGCAAAGGTTCTAGTAGCGAGGTAGAGTAATAGTTTACGTTGTCCAGCCTCCAAAAAAGAGTAATAATCTAATATATAATTCTTCAGTAACTCATCATCTAATCCATATTTACCTAGTATATATTGGACAGCGAAGTTACCCTCAGATATATTTAAGAGGAATTTATCAATCTTTGTCCCATATAAATAGGTTTGTTCCATTCCAAATTCACTAATCTCAAATGGTGAATATCCTCTATCAAGGAGATACTTATGGAAATATGTTTGTCGATTGATCATGATTACATTACCATTCCGTAATGCAGCAATTAACCCATTCAGTAACGCATTTACCCCTCTATATGATTCTAGAAGTAATTCTGGATACATTAGGAGAATATTGCCTTTTCTAGCCATTGAGATGAGGTTCTTAACTAATTTTTCTAAGTCGTTCCTAGAGAATCTAAATAGTAGGTATCTCGAATCGATTGAGTAGTCAATTAATTTATTTTTCTCAAGCGTCCCCTCAATGTTTAATATATCGTACCATGGAGGAATATAGACACTTAATGAATTGTTTTCAACAGTTTTCTTTATATATGAAATTAAGGTTTTCTCGATAGAGGTTGGTAATATTGGCTTCATCATAAATAACTAATTAGTATAAAACTTATAAGTTTAAAATAATCCAGCTAACATAAAAAATGCATATTTTAATTTTTCGATAAACCATAAATTCCTCAATTTAAATATGACATAAAATAATGATTCTTTTTAACACACTCGCATTTTAGGTGGAAAAAATGAATAATAATCACATATACCATCCTATTGAAATACATAATTTCGTTGAGAAGGGATCTGTAGATGATGTGGGATTAATTATCTATACTTCCGGAGGGATAGACTCAATAATAGAGATCATTGAGTATATGAGGAAGACTAGGCTACGTATTAGTCATATCGATTGGTCTGAGGAAGTTGATGGGAAAAATATTTTATTTATGGTTATTCGGGAGGGTAAAAATAGAGTCGATGAACTTATCGATGAGTTAAAGGGTTTTAATGATGTCATAGATATTAAGTTATCACCAGAGTTCGGTAACAGAATATATTGCCCCTACTTCTTTCCGATAACGATATCGCAACAGAGGGCCGTCTTATTTGAATGGCATTCAATTAGGAGCTTTATCAGAAATTTCTACAAGATGTTTATGCCAGAAATGGTTAACTCATATTTGTTTCATGTGGGTAAGGCATTTGGATATGCCCTCCATGACTTCTATAACAATATGGTACCTGAGAAACGAGATCTAAATAACTTGATTGAATTCATTAGGATCATGGGTATATTAACTGGTGGCTTCTATCTTGACCATTACGAATTTGATGGTGATACAATTAAAATTCATATTTTTGAGAATATGGAGTGCATCGTATATAGGGAGTTGGAGGGATCTATGGGGAGCAATTTTTTGAGAGGTGTTTTAGAGGCGATGTTTGAGAGGGAGTCCTTAGGGAAGATTGTCGTTAAAGAGGATGATTGTATATCTAGGGGCAGTGATAGATGCCTATTTAGTGTCACTATGATACGGTAGTAAGTATGTAAAGAAATTTCAGTGAGCCTTTATGAACAGTTTCTGTTCGAATAGGGTCCTTTTTAAACATTATGAACCATTGAACTGAAAGGGCTCCCTTTCTGAACAGAATGCCATACGGTATCCATAAATGTTGAACGGGCTTTCTACCACAGTATACATTACGATTTTGTGGTAATTATTAGCTTAGATAGCTTGGCTATCTGATGATTTATGGATTTGTATATCGAGTATTATGGTAGATTCAGGTTTCTCTTAAATATTGCCCCATTATCTATTGTTAAGGCGATCTCGATTGTCTGGCCATGAGATAATCCATTACCTTCAGGAAGATTCAATGTTATGCTAAAGGTATTCCCTGAATTTATTGTATATGGTAGTGTTGTGTTTATGGTGGCGCCATAGTTATCATAAGGTATACCGTTTATAGTTATCTCAACTATGGATATGTCAGCGGTCCCTGTATTGGTTCCTTTAATTATTATATCCCAACTACTAGTCGAGTGATTATATGAAGCATAGAAATTCTGTATCTCCATTTCTTTGAGTTGTCCTAGATTGCCCACTAATCCGGTTGCCCAAAATGCGACTGCGATTCCTAATGCCACTGCTACAGCTATTAAGATCACCGCGGCGACTACCGGCTCAATTCCTTTTCGATGATTAGTCATGGTTATACCACAGAATTTATTTAGTTTGAAGTAATTAAAAAATATTTAATATAAATCATAATATAGTTAACCATAGAATAAAAAACTATTTTCTCATGATAAAAATTCGTTATTCTGGGACCATAATTATAAATTGAAATATTGTGTTTATATCTTCGTTTGAATAAATAAATTGAGCCGAGGGGGATATTGTGCTTGATTATGATGAATATAATAGGTGGATTAGAAGTTCCAAGAAAACCTTAGATTCTGCTATCAATGACTTAAATAATCTAGATTTTAATTGGTCTTGTTTCAAGGCCCATCAAGCTGCCGAAAAGGCTTTGAAAGCATTATTATGGGGGATTAGTTCTCCGATAATAGGTTATTCATTACCGAATCTATTGAATAGACTAACTGAGCTTGGCATAGGTTATGATGCCTCTATTAAAGAGGCATGTATGCGACTCAATAAATATTATATTCCGACAAGATATCCAGATGTATGGAGTGAAGGTGCCCCTGAAGATTATTATACTGAGTCTGAAGCCAGAGAGGCTATAAAATATGCAGAAGATATAATTAAATGGGTTGAGAGTAAATGGAGGGTATTATCGAAAAGAGGAGAAAAATGAGAAGTATCGCTTTAAAAAAAGCATATTCCTTTACTGAATGTGTATCTAAAAAGTTAAGAGTCTATAAATCCATTTTAATCGGTAGCTACGCAAGGGGCGACTTTAACGTTTGGAGTGATATAGATTTACTTAGTATAGCTGATGATAATCTTCCTCTCAATCCCATAAGAAGATTTGATATCATAATTGACTGTTTAAGTAATTTTCCCTCAATTGAGCCAATCATTTTAACTATAGATGAATTCAACAATCTTCGTAAAAAAAAGAATCCTGTAGCAATTGATGCCGATATGATCGGTATACAAATTTACCCAAAATAGTCGCTTATAACAGTTACTACCTATATATAATAAACTTTACTTTATAATCTATAATTATATTAACGATTATTGAGAATAATAAACCAATTTAAACCCTAAAATCTTCTAATGTCGGTGGATTTGATGAGGTGGCGTGAAATTCCTCCCTATGCCCGTAACTACATTATATACCATACATTCATATCTCCATTGTTGATAGTCTGGTATTTACTTCCGATGTATATGTTTATGACAGGGTATTCTATTTTGGATATTGGGATTATATTTACTTTGGTTCAGGTAGCGGCTATTCCCTTAACATATCTAATTGGTAGGGCTTTTGAGAAGATTGCTATTAGGAAGGGATTGGTATTGATCGATGCACTTGATGGCTTATCAAGTATATTATATAGTTTGGCATATGGAGTATTAGCTCCCCTATTCCTATTTCTAGGTATCTTAGTCGACAACATATCAAGGTATTTTTATCCATTGTATAAAGCAGCTGAAAAAATACTATATCCGAAAGAGAGATTGGAGGAGATCTTTTCTTGGCATATGAGGCTACCGGAATTGAGTCAAATGGTAGCGTTCCCCATCTTAGGATATCTATTTGGCTATATTATCTTTAACCCTCATGCATATAGAATCGGTTTTTTCTTGATCGGGATATCATCGATTTTTACAATTGCATATCTATACAAATTTTTGCCTCCATTGAGTAAGGATGAGAGGATAGAGGAAGAAAGTTTTATATTTAGAGTGGATAAAGAGTTTAGGCTTATCTTGCTTATGGAGGCAATAGATACTTTAGCTTGGACCTTGGCACCTACTATCGTTTTATTAAATTATATTGTTAATGTTCTCGGCCTAACATTCTTCGAGGCTATGGTGGTTGAAGCGTTTGTATCCGCCGGTGGGTTTTTCGCATCTTATTTATCTGAGCGAATAGCTCCCAATCATAGGTTTAGAGTAATTGGCGCAGGTTATATATTGATTTCTCTGTGGGCATTAATTATGTATTTGAATCCTCCATTCATATTAGTTGTCGTCGCTTATTTCATATCTAGATTTGGGGATACATTAATGTTCCCATTTTATTTTTCTTGGTTATTTGAGAAGATACCAAAGGACAGGGCTAGCGGTCTATTTGCGGCCTTATCTAGTTATGATAAGGTAATTGGCCTATTCTCACCGGCAATAGCTGGTTTCCTAGCAACTATTTATCCGACGCTACCATATATAATGAGTCTCTTTATGTTTATTCTAGCTGCTCTTCTAATGGTCATATATTCGAGACTTCGTCCATTATATTATTAGTTTATTAATCTTTGTGCCTATTCTAAATAAGTGTGTCTTCTTTATACTTATCATTGGAATGGTGTTAATATATTTGGTTTACTTAACCTTGTTTAACATATAAATTGCTATTATTTGAGATAATATTCCATATACGATGCCAAGGTTAATTTGGTTTAGCTGAATGAGAGTTCCGTATATTATTCCACTAAGTAGAAGGCCTAGCCCATATAATGAATTGAAGATTCCGTATGCAGTTCCTCTAACCTCCACTGGGACTATATCGGATACAGCCGCCCTATAGATTGATTCCTGCATTCCCAATATAATTCCAAAAATGAATGCGGCCGCAATTATTCCAGGTAGATCGCTGAGCAAGACTAATATTGATGGGATTGTTGATAGTATGAATGATAAGCCTATTATTAGCTTTCCATATCTATCGTATAAATATCCAGCTATGGGTGCAGTTACTGCATCTGAAGATTGCATAATTAAATAGGTTATTGGAGCTATCCATGGCAGTATTATTGATGCTTTATACAGAATTAGGGACCAGTGTATCAATCCTAATACATTTATCGAGACAGCTATAATGTAGAGTTTAAATGATGTTGGGAATCCTCTAAAGATTTCTAATATATTGGGTGCTTTATAGGAGCTTAGGGCATAAATATCTCCTACTCTATTCTTCAGCCATGTATATTGATAGATAATTGTTAAAACTAATATTAGGTATGGGAAGATTAGGATTAAGTAGGCTAAACTATAATTATTTATTGTATAATACATTATTAACCCTATGGCTCCGGGTCCAATGATGGCGCCGAATTGATCCATTAACTCGTGTAACCCAAAGGCTTTTCCAGAGCCAACATCCTTTGCCACCATAGATATCAATGTATCTCTAGCAGGAGATCTAATTGCTTTGGCCAGCCTCTCAAGAACTATTAACAGCGAAATAAGTATAAATGAATTGGTTAAACCAATAATTGGCACTGTACCTATTAATACATATCCAACTATATAGAGAAGCCAATATCCCCTAGTTTTATCAGCTATTATCCCTGTAAATACTCTTAGAAAGAAGTTAATGAATTCGCTGAATCCAAATATAGCTCCGATTATTAGGGCGCCGCCACCCAATGTCTTCAAGTATGTAGGTGTAATTGATCTTCCCCCTTCATAGACGGTGTCTGCTAGTAGGCTGATTACGCCGAAGACTATTATGGCCTTATAGGCATCGATCTTTACCATACTACGATCATCTCATTATGGTGTAGGGAAATAATATATTGCCTTTATATTCTCTTTAAATATCAACTATATATTATTACAGAGGTATAATTAGTCAGTCATATCTAATAAAAAGGTTTTGCGGTATATTAGTCCCCCCTGTTAAAGGGTATAGTACGAAGCGCCTATGATCAATAAGACGATAATGATAATAATGGCTAAAAACATGAACACATATTCCCTAACCGTCAGTCTCCTCTTCATAATTACACCTCCATACTACTTCTTAATATGGAGCCAACATTTAACCATATGTCCATTATTAACATTTATCTCCTCAGGGTCCTCTTTTTCACATATATCCATTTTGTATGGGCATCTTGGATGGAATCTACACCCCTTAGGAGGATTGATGGGAGTTGGTGGTTCACCCTTTAGTTTTATTCTCTTCTTTTTCCTTGTGTATTCAGGATCGGGTACTGGTATCGATGATATAAGTGCCTGGGTATATGGATGCATAGGGTTTTCAATTAGTTCGTCGATTTGACCTGATTCAACTATCTGCCCCAAATACATGATAGCCATCCTGTCACCTACATAACGAGCTGTAGCCAAATCATGGGTAATGTATAGGTAGGTAACACCCAACTTATCCCTAAATCCTAAGAGTAGATCCAGTATAGAGGCCCTTAATGAAGCGTCTAGCATAGATACCGGCTCATCCGCGACTATGAAGTCCGGTTCAGTAACTATTGCTCTGGCTATTGCCACTCTCTGTCTCTGACCTCCACTTAATTCATGGGGATATCTGATCATAAAGTCTTCTGGTGGGACTAATTTGACGCTCTCCATCACACCCATGACTTTATCGTATATCTCATCTTTACTAGAATATAGTTTATTTAGTCTAAGTGGCTCGGCAATTATATCAAAAACTTTTTGTCTTGGATTAAGGGACTCATATGGGTCTTGATATATCATCTGTAACTTATGTCTGATCTTCCTCCATTCCCTCCTCCTCATTCTAAATATATCTTTACCTTTATAGATTACTTTCCCATTAGTTGGTTTATAGAGACCTAGTACCACTTTACCAGTGGTAGTTTTTCCACAGCCTGTTTCACCCGCTAAAACAAATATCTCTTTTTCTTTTATGTTAAATGATATTCCATCTACTGCTCTTACAAATTCACGTCTTCTAAATAATATGCTCTCTATAATCCCCCTGCTTACTTCAAAGTATTTCTTTAGATTGTTAACTTCTAAGACGTTTATCTTCCTACACCTCCCTATCTTTTAACATGGAGCCAGCAATTAGCGACATGACCCTCTTTAAGCTTGACGGGGGGCGGCTCCTCTTTTTCACATATATCCATTTTGTATGGGCATCTTGGATGGAATCTACACCCCTTAGGAGGATTAATTAGATCTGGTGGCTCCCCCTTCATTATAGTAAGTTTCCTTAATTTTCCTTCGACTAGGCTGGGTACACTATTTATTAACCCCTCTGTATATGGATGTTGAGGATTTTTAAATATCGAGTATATATCCGCATATTCAACTATTTTACCTGCATACATTACATATACTCTATCAGCAATCTCAGCTACAACTGGTAAATCATGTGTTATTAATAATATTGATATGCCTATCTCCCTCTGTATATCTTTTAAAAGATCAATAATATTCGCCTGAGTTGTAACATCTAGGGCGGTGGTTGGCTCATCTGCAATTACTAACCTTGGATTCAGCAATAGAGACATTGCGATTACAACCCTTTGTTTCATACCCCCACTTAACTCGTGAGGGTAACTATTTAACACCCTATCGGGATCAAGGCCAACCCTCCTAATCAATTCAATGGCTTTCAAGTATGCAGCATCAACATCTTCTATCGCATCCTCATGGTAAATGATGGCCTCCATCAACTGATCTTTGATCTTCATTACTGGATTAAGGGAGTTCATAGCACCTTGAAATATCATGGAGATATTTCTCCACCTAATCTTTTTCCTTAATTCTTCCTCATCCATCTTAGTTAAGTCCATTCCATTGAATATTATCTCACCACTTATTATTTCTCCCGGATAAGGTAAGATACGTAATATGCTATATGCTAAAGTACTTTTTCCGCATCCAGACTCGCCAACTAGTGCTACTACTTCATTATTCTTAATGGTTAAGTCCACGTCATCTACTGCTTTGACTGAACCTGTTGACATAACGTAATATACTCTCAATTTTCTAATATCTAATAAAATATTATTTTCACTATTCATCTTAATCTCCTTGTCCTTAGCCTAGGATTAACTATTTCGTCGACTGCATAACTCACAAATACGAATGCTAATCCCAAAACTGATAATGCAACACCTGGAATTATAATGTAATAAGGATTTGATGAGAACATTGCTCCATATCGGTCGGCAAAATAAAGCATAGTTCCCCAACTTATTTTAGTAGGGTCTCCGAGACCTAAGAAACTGAGGCCAGCTTCCAAAATAATGGCTCTGGTAATAGTTAGTATTATGGATGCGGATATAAGTGGTAATACATTGACTAAAATGTGGCGTGTCAATATATATGTATCAGTTGCTCCAGCCAATTTAGCCGCCTCAATGAAGGTCCTACTTTTTAGACTTAGCGTTTCACTCCTAACTAACCTAGCAGTTGATGGCCATGATATTATCGCTATAACTGTGATAATATTCCAAATATTCGATCCCAATATAACTGATAATACTATAAGAAAAGGTATTCCAGGTATTATAAGGAATAAATCAGTTATCCTCATCAATAAATCGTCAATAAGTCCTCCGAAATAGCCTGATAATATACCTACTGCTGAACCTATGACCGCACTTAAAAGTGTCGCTAAAATACCTACAAATAATGAAATTCTGGTTCCATAGATAGTTAAGCTAAATATGTCCCTCCCTAACTCATCTGTGCCAAATATATGTTCTGGACTCGGAGGTATGAATGGCTTACCGGTTTTTTCATAAGGGTTATATGGTGTTATATAAGGTGCGAATATAGCTATGAAAACGTAAATAATGATTAGAATTAGCCCTATCATGCCTAGTTTATTCTTCCTATATACTTTGAGAAACTCTTTAACTCCTCTCCATCTACCTCCATACATCTTCTTTCTATTTTTCATACTAACTTCAGTCATATTTGACCCTCGGGTCTAAAGATGCATATGTTAAATCTGTTAAGAAGTTTGCTAACAGTGTGACGAATATAATAATGAAGAATGCGGCCTCCAATACTGGATAATCTCTCCATAGAGCGGCGTCATAAATTAATTTACCTATTCCATCCCAAGAAAATACAGACTCTGTTAATACTGCTCCGCTGAATATTACGGCTATCTCTAATCCGACCCATGTTACTATTGGTAGTACAGCATTTCTTGCGGCATGTTTCCATACTACAATCTTCTCCGGAACTCCCTTTGCAAGCGCTGTCTTTATATAATCTTCTCCTATAATGGTAATCATCGTGTTTCTAGTGATTAAGTAGTCCCCACCTAACCTAATTAGAGTAATCGCTGTGGCTGGTAATATCAGGTGATGAATGTAGTCAGCCATATATTCAAATATATTACTATAAGTAACTCCTGCAGTAATCGTCCCAGATAGTGGGAAGAGCCCCATCTTGACTGAAAATAATAGTAGCATAACTATACCTACCCAGAATACTGGAAGTGAATATAATATAAATGCACCTATCATGGATGATATATCTAGAATTTTTCCTCTCCTCCACGCTGCCCATACTCCTAACAATATTCCGAATACGATGGCTAATCCGTGACTAGTTAATAATAAAGCTAGTGTATTTAACAGTTTCCTACTGAAGATAATTTCGATAGCTGGTTTATTATAAAGGAATGATATTCCAAAGGTAAATGTAAAGGTATTTTTGAGATATATTAAATATTGTTCCCAGAGAGGTTTATCCAAACCCAACATATGTCTAATCGCTTCTCTCATTCCGGGTTCGAGTATACCCTCTTCAAGATATAGGCTAGAGGGATCGCCCGGCATCATTCTGAATACTATAAAACTTATGGTTGAGAATAGGAATAGCGATATTATTAGTTCAATTATTCTTCTTATTGTATATTCCCTAAGACCCAATTAGCTCCCCTCATAGGAATTTATGAGAATCAATAACAAAAATTTTTTATTCATAAAAAAAGGGTTTAGGGCTAAGATAAGTATCTCCTCACCAATATTATTGCAGCAATTGATATCAATAGATTAATTATAACTAGTACTGTTAATACCATTAGGTAGGTGTTTATGCCGCTTAATGCGTTGGCTACAGATTCTGATAATTTCCCTGGCATTCCCGATACAGTATTACTTAGAGTGTTAAGCCTGTTAGACAAATCTGTTATTGCATTATGTAATGCACCGATGGCCTGCGAAATTTCACTCACGTTTATCTGTGGTGCTGGTGTTGTTGGGGTCTGAACTATTGGAAGTATCTCTCTTATACCGTCACCATCTATATCCATAGTATTTGCCTCGTCGAGTAGGCGATTGGCTTCGTCATATGCAGAACCTCCACGCACCCATGGATATTTGAGGGGTATCTCTGGATCATAATATAAGGTGAACCTTGGTGAAATATACCAATTTGCAGGTTCGCCTAGTCCCATTAAAGGTCCTTTGACGACATCTTCTTTTGGCATCAGGTAACATAGTGCCCTTCTCACGAGTGTTCTATTTAATCCTGGACGTCTCAGGTTGAATCCTAGATAATAATAGGTGAATCCTCTGACTAAATTGACTTGGAGATTTGGATTAGCCTTCAGTGTATCTAGGGTTGCAGGAGGAACATAGTATGTATAGAAATCTACTTCACCGTTCTGGAGTGCTAAAGCAGCTGTCTCCATACTCTTTATTACCCTAAATATCAATTTGTCGACTTTAGGCATATCACTTCTCCAGTAGTTATCGAACTTGGTGAGCTCTACATATTCACCAGTCACCCTCTTGCTCCACATGAAGGGGCCGCTACCAATTAGTGGTGGTTCTGACGCATTCCATGTTAGACCTGACCATATATGCTCTGGTAAAATTGGTAGATCTGCCAAATAATACAAAAACCATGCATACGTCTGATTTAAAGTAACTTGAACAGTATAATCATCGATAACCTTGACGTCTTGAATATATCTCCATGTAGATATGAATGTGGGAACCTTATTATCTTTAAGATAGTTTAGGGTAAATGCAACATCTGATGCGGTTAAAGGCTCTCCATCGTGGAATGTTGCGTTGTTAACAAGGTGGAAGGTCCATGTTTTACCATCTTCACTCACGGTCCAATTATAGGCTAACCATGGAATTGGAACATAATCATCGTTCAACATAACTAGTGTATCATATACTGAGTTCCAAATATAGTCCTCGTAAATCGATTCCTCTCTGAGTGGGTTTACAGTCCTCATATCATCATTTATTACAACTATGAATGTGTTTTTACTTGGGTGGTGAGCATTCCTCCAAGTAAGGGGACTTGCATATCCCCAGTATTCTAGATGGAATCCTTCCCAACCCTTCTGCCATATTTGAGTAATATATCTAGTATATATACCAAGTCTAGGGACTTGTTCACCCAATATCTCTTGCATCCTAAATATTATTTCCCTTTGTTTACTGACATTTATCGTTGAGTCAAGTTGTTTAGCCAGGCTATCGAACTCGGGGTTTCTAAATCCTTCTGGATTATTACCTCCAGGAATATCTTGCCAAGATACTAGGAAGTTAGAGAAGTACATTGGCATATTTGAAGATGACCACCCAATGATATACATATCGAAATCCCTATCATCAATTACCTTAGTCACTTCTATGTTGAAGTCAACTGGTTTAACATCTATTATCACACCAACTTTCTTAGCGTTCTCGGCGAACATTTGTGCAGCTCTAACTCTAACTGGATCATATTCTGGAGCGTATACGGAATAGTGCATCTCAGGATAGTTTTGCTGAGCCAATACTGGTTTGTTGTAGGGCTGAAACATCGTCGTTACTAGGAATAGTAATATGGCGACTGAGGTGAAGGCATATTTATTCAAATTAATTCACCTCAATAGAAACATATTAATCTATAAAAATAAATTTTTTTTATTTGTTTTAGTAAAGAGTTATTTTACATTACATCTTTTTAATTAGTTCTCCAGGTTTTGCTCCGGTATGCTCTCCATTCCTAATGACCAACTCTCCATTAACTATAACATATTTTATTCCGGATGGATATTGGTGGGGGTCATCGAATGTAGCTTTGTCATATATAGTATAATAATTGAATATCACTATATCTGCCTTGAAGCCTGGTCTAATAAGTCCTCTATCCCAGAATCCTAGTTTAGTGGCTTGTAATCCAGTCATTTTTCTTATCGCGTCAGCCAATGTTAGTGCTTTTCTTTCTCGGACGTATTTCCTTATTACCCTTGGGAAGGCACCATAGTTTCTCGGGTGGGGCTTGCCAAATCCATGTCTCTTTATTGATCCATCGCTTCCTATTGAAATATATGGGTTAGATATAACATATTCAACATCTTCCTCTGACATTCCATGTACTATCATCCCGGTTGATAGTTCATCATCGAGTAGTATCCTGATTACTGTTGATAATGGATCTAATCCCCATTCATTAGTTAGGTCTTTAATACTTCTCCCTTCTATCTCTGAATGATTTGGTGAGAAGGATATGACTATGTCACTCCAATCTACTCTTCTACCCTCAAACACACCCTTCTCCTCCAATTCATCTATAATCTTATCTATTATTGAGGGATCTCTTAATCGACTAATTATATCATCTTTATCTCCAGCCCTTGCCCATGATGGCAATAGACTTATTAATGAGGTTGAGGACGCTGTGTAGGGATATGCATCTGCACCAACTTCAAATCCCCTATCTGCATATTCCTTAATTAATTTTATAGCTGTCTTAACTTTACCCCAATTTGGTTTTCCAGCCGCTTTTAAATGAGATATCTCGACGGGGATGCCTGCCTCCATCCCTATCCTGATAGCCTCTAAAATCGAGTCGATTAATCTCTCTCCTTCATTCCTTATATGTGATGTATATATTCCACCATAAGAGGATACAGTCTTAGCCAACTCAATTATCTCCTCTGTCTCTGCGAAGGCACCAGGTATATATATTAGTCCTGTACTCATACCAATAGCCCCATTTTTCATTCCTTCGCCGATGATTCTTTTCATTTCATCTAATTCTCTCTTTGTAGGTTTTTCATTATCAAGTCCCACTACCGCGGCCCTCACTGTACCGTGTCCAATTAGAACTGCTACATTAATGCTTTTCTTTAGATTATTAAGCTCATCTAAATATTCACCAATTGATTCCCAAGTTATCTTAAATTCACTCTGAATAAACTTCATGAAATTCTCTATAAATTCCTTGTTTTGATCATTATATGGGGCCGGGGAGAATCCACAGTTACCGACCACTATACTCGTTACACCCTGCCTAATATAATTATCTGCGGTGGGCTGGAAGAAGATCGATAGATCACTATGATTATGGATATCTATGAATCCAGGTGACACTATTAATCCTGAAGCATCTATGTATGTCTCGCCATCTGATTTACTATAGTCACCTATAGAAACTATCTTATCTCCCTTTATTGCTATATCAGCCTTAAAGGGCGGTGAACCAGTTCCATCTATGATTACACCATTATCTATAATTAAGTCATATTTACCCATGAAAATAATACAATAATATTGGACTAACGTATAAATAGTTATTTATTCATTATTAGACAATAAAACTTTTCATCGAAAGCTTATTTATTGAGTTGATTTATCATAAAAATTTATGTCAGTTAGGGAAGATAGATATATTTTATTACGTGCCAGAAAACTGATAACATGTAGTGATATTGGCGTCATCGATCATCCTAATATCCTGATTAAAGGTGATAAAATACTAGACGTAGGAAAAGAGGGAGAAGTTACTGTGCCAAGGAATGCTGAGATAATTGATTTGGAGGGCCAAACACTACTCCCCGGTTTAGTGGATGCACATGTACATCTAAGTGGAAGACGTTCATATAATCCATCGGAATATTTTGTGGTCCCCCATGACCTTAAGGTGATCAGGGCTGTTGATGATTGTAAGAAGCTCTTGCTATCTGGATTCACCACAGTTAGGGATATGGGTAGTAGAATCGCGTTGTCGTTAAAGCGGGGGATAAATGAGGGAACGATTATCGGGCCTAGAATTATTGCAGCTGGAAGGCCGATTTCCCAGACAGGTGGTCATGGAGACATACATTATCTTCCTAGGGAGGAGGTTTTGAGGAGAGGTTTCCTGTTGGCCGACGGTGTTGATGATTGTAGGAGGGCTGTGAGGGAGGCTATTAGAGATGGTTCGGACGTAATCAAGATAATGACTACTGGTGGAGTCGGCTCGGAGAAGGATGCACCCTGGTATCCACAATTTACCATTGATGAAGTTAAAGTAATTGTTGAGGAGGCTCACAGAGTTGGTAGGAGAGTAGCTAGTCATGCTCAGGGCGCCGAAGGAATTAAGATAGCTATTCTAGGAGGAGTAGACTCTATTGAGCATGGCTATTTCCTAGATGATGAAGTCATTAAACTAATGTTAGATTATAATGTCTATTATGTCCCTACCCTATGTTTAGTGGAGGTGTATAAGAAATCCCTTGAAAGAGGCTATGATATGCCCAGATGGAGGCTTGAGAAGCAGAAAATGTGTATAGACGCTATGCCCAAAAGTTTCCTAGAAGCTTATAGAGCTGGTGTAAAGATAGCTGCTGGGACTGATTATTTCGGCGCTCCAATGAGGAGGCATGGGGATAACGCGGATGAGGTGATTACTATGGTTAAATATGGTATGGATGTTATGGATGCCATATATGCCGGGACAAGGAATGCTGCTGAGTGTTTAGGCTTAAATAATTTAATCGGGAGTATTGAACCGGGTAAAAAAGCTGATATAATAGGTTTAGGCGGAGATCCATTGAAGGACATAAATGAATTGAAGAAAGTAATGTTTGTTATGAAGGACGGTGTAATCTATAAAAACTCTATTGTTATAAACTAATTAAATCCTTCCCTTCAACTCCTGAAAATATCTTTTTATTATATTT
>WAJV01000074.1 GCA_015523725.1 Candidatus Geothermarchaeota archaeon | reverse complement strand
GTGTCCATGTTGGAGATTCTTGGGAGCCTGGTACCTACACTGCACAAGCATCGACTGCGGTGACATCATTCGTTGGTAATTGGTTCAATGGTACTACATGGCTTAACTTGACTAGTACCAGCACGATTACACAGACATTGACGTTCGATGTAACTATGTTGAGGCTTATGGACATAGAGTTGAAGTTGGATGACTTGAAGGTAAATATGAGCAGTGTATTAACTAAATTGGATACAGTATTATCCGATCTATCCAGTATAAGTAATGCATTGAGTAACTTGCAGAATACATTGAATAGTGTTGCTAGTGACGTGACTTCACTAATGTCTGATATGAATACAGTATTATCGACTCTAAGTGATATGAGTAATACATTATCCACTGTTGCTAGTGATGTGGCTAACTTAGTCACCGCTGTGAATAATCTCAATGCGGCTGTTAATGATGTAAAGAATACTCTATCTGGTCTAGCGAGTGATTTGAGTAACTTATCTGATCAGTTGAACAGTCTAAGTTCACAGTTAAGTGATGTCCAGAGTGCGCTGCAGAACTTGGCTACCAAGTCGCAGGTAGAGGAAGTAGCTGGAGACTTGGACCAGTTAATGGACAATGTTAGCTCTACATTTGGACAGCTCAGTAGTTTATTGATGGCTACTGCTGTATTGGTAATTATTACCTTGATAGTGGCTGCTGTTACTACATTTAAGGTATTTAGGAGTTAATCACTCTCATAAACCCCTTTTTATTTTTTTTATTTTCCTAGTTAGTAAGGAAGTTATTCCTAGTTTTTAATTACTAGAAATGTTAATAATTTAATATAAGGATGTACTATTTTTTTAATTATCTATGGTGCTTTTCGGTGATTATATGGCTAGGCTAGTCGCTTATCTAGGAGTGGCTTCGGTTGGTTTCGTGATTGGTATATTGATTTATGTGATTGGTGTTCTGATATTACCTTGGCTTATCCAGACTTTCCCCTCAATAGCTCAATTATTGGCTAGTAATAGACAAATAATAGAGGCTTTGTTATCGGGTTTTATAGGTAGTATCTTATCGGTTGTTATTGCTTATTATTGGGCTAGTAGGGGTAGTGAGTTTTAGTAAATCAGGTTATTTATATTAGTATTTTGGCCTTCGCTGGGATATTATATTTCTTTATTATTCTAATCTTCTTTCTATTCGCTATATGAGTAGGCGCCTTCTTGTATTCTAGCCATATTGTCTGTCCTTCTCTCCACCCTAATTTACTCAATTCATGTTTTAGTGCTATGTAGTATGGTATTGGGAGGACTATTTTTCCGGCTTCCCTCACTTCTTCGACCCATTCGTTTAAATCATCATCTGTGTCTATATCTATTATTAGTGTGGTGTTTACGGTGTCTAACTCGAACGATATTCCTTTATATATGGGATTGTTACTAAGTAATAGGTTTAGTATCTGGGTTTTAGCTTCAATGGATAGGCTGTTGTATTGGGGTATATATTTGGACAATATGTTTATTATTGATTCTGCATATACTTCTTTATTATTAATTCCTTGATTCAATAGGTTCATGAACGTGGCTTGATTGATTTCCTCGGATAGTCTTATCATTTTATCTATGCTTATTATATCGCTGCATTCGAGTGTCTCGACTATCTCCCAGTACCTGATATAATCCTCTATTCTATGTGATCTCCTTAGTATCGAATTAATTATCTCCATAAAGAAACTTGCTATTCTAGAGTCTGAGAATTGGATTATGTAGTCTTCATTATCTCTTATCATGAAGCCAGTGTTTCCATCAACTATTATTATCGATGTGTCTATTCTTTCATGTAGGTCGCTTATATATATGTTTGCGAAGTTGGATAATTTGGCTAAAATATGTAGGTTATCGTCATAAATTTTAGTTATTATATTAACACTGACATCTTTTCTATAGAGTTTCTTAATTAGGTCCACATTATATATTGAGATTTTTTCCAGTAGGTAAGGAGACATTACTGAATAAATACTTATATTGGCATAGATTAGGGATGAATATAGTGTCTCCTCGAATGCGGGTTTGGAGATCTCCCATACATTCAACTCTTTTCTGAGTGTTTTCTTACTCCCCCTCTCATATAGTTCTTGAAGTGAACGAAGCGCCTCCTCTATCTTTGCAATGGTCTTTTTCTGCTGTTCTACGACTTCTTTGAATATCGCTGTTGGGGGGAGTGGTATCCATTTTCTAGGCTTGGAGTCGACTCTCTTAATCATGTTCCTCTCTTCTAGGGTCCTTAATATTTGGTATGTTTTTTCCCTAGGGACTCCTGAGGCTTGTGCAACTTCTATTGCTTTCGCCTCACCTAATTTAACTAATGCATAGTATATCATTGCTTCGTATCTAGTTAATCCCATGTCCATAAGGGTCTTAGCTAAGAAATCATCCATATCCATTTCTTATCACGCCTTGAATCAGTAAATATAATAATATAATTTGTGTAACTTACTTTTTGTGTCACCGGGATACAGACTCCCGTGAGACACACCTATAATTAAAAGAATATTTCAATCATATAAATAGGTTATTTCTTCTAAGGTGTATGAGATATGGATTTCAGTGGTATGTGGAGTGACAAAAGCGGTGGATTCAAGAGGAAGCTTAGGGATAGCCTCGCTCCTAAGAAAGATTTGAAGAATCGTGTAGAGAGTGCTGTCAGGATACTTGATAAACAGAATAAAAGGTTAGATATCGCCATCAGATCGCTTAAGGAAAAGGATAAGCGCTACTTTGCTAGAGTTGTTGAGGCTATTAAGAATCATGATAGGACTAGGGCTACAATATATGCAAATGAGTTGGTTGAGATACGAAAAGCGCTAAGGGTTTTGAATTCAGCAAAATATGCTATCGAGAGTGTAATGGTTAGGCTATCTACTGTGGAAGATCTTGGTGATGCTGTGGCTGAGATTATGCCGATAATGCAGGTATTGAAGAATGTTAAGGGTAATTTGACTTTGATCTTACCGACGGCTGAGGATGGTTTGAATAAGGTTAGTGACTTGCTCCAGGATATTATGTGGGATGCTACTACAAGTGGTGTTGAGCCGATTGAGGCTACGGTTTCTAATGAGGAGGCTTTGAAGATTCTGCAAGAGGCGGAGCGTAAGGCTAAGGAGGATATGGAGAAAGAGTTGCCAGGTATACCTTCGGAGATCGGGGAGGAGAAGGAGTCATCTGTCTTTGGGGAGTTCAAGTTCTAGGTGGCTAGTATGTCCTCCCCAAATCCTTTTTCTCTGATTGGGAAACCGATAGCAGATAAGTATGGTAGGTTTAAAGGAAGAATTATTGCTTTAGAGTTTGACCATGGTGGTAATGTAAAAAACATTATTTATGAGAATGGGGGAGTTATTCTATTTAAACCCCTTGACTCGGTTGTTGTTAAGGATGGTGGTGTGATTATTTATTCTAAGGAGATGATTGGGGCTCAAAAGCTTTTTGAGAGACTCTCCTTCCTCAAGCTACAGGTTGATGCCCTCGGTAAGCTGAGGGAATTGTCTGGGGTAAATAATGTATATAATGAGTTGTATGAGAATGTTTCGAAAGAGTATGAGAATATTATTAGGGAATTTAATCAGATTAAGAAGGGGTTGGAGAAGAGGAAGGAGGCTATACATAAGCGGAAGAATAGGTTGGAGAGTCTCCATTATTGGTTGGGGGTTGCGAGGGAGGCTAATGCTATAGATAATAAAGTCTATTTAGATTCATATGAGACGATTGATAGGGAGATTGTTAAGTTGAATAATGAGTTGGAGGAGGTTGAGTACGCCATATTCACTCTAGATAGTAAATTAAATGAGATTGAGGAGCTTCTGAAGAAGTTCTCGGATGTGGAGGGTGAGAATATTTATCTTGAGGAGGGAGGTGGTGGTTCAGATGTGGAGGCGTGAGATTACTCCTGAGGAGGTGGCTAATAAGTATAAGGCGCTTCGGAAAGAGATCATGGGTTACCAAATGCATATTAAGCATATTTTAACTGCTATTGACCGTAGGATGGATAAGTTTAAGGATAAAATCGATTATTACCATAAGATTGGTGAGCCGAGGTTCGCGACTATTTATCATAAAGAGACTAAGAATTTACTCTTGATTAAGAGGATACTTATGTCTATATGTAATGGTTTGGAGGCTGTTTATTTAAGGCTTGATACTATGGGGACTCTTGTCCCGGCGCTTTTGCATGTTAAGAGTAGTGTGAAGACGATTCAGGATGTGGTTTATAGGATTCGGGTTGTCGATGATGGATTCAGCGAGGTATATAAGGTGTTCATGGATAGTTTTATGGACCTAGATTTCATACTTAATATTCCTGAGGTTGATTTAGCTAAGTTCCTGGAGTTGGAGGAACCCGCTAAAGATATTATAAAGACTGTTGAGCGGAAGATTGGTGAGGAATTATCGAGGATTTATCCCAATGTACCGACTAATTTGGATCAGTTGCTTAGCTCGAATCCAAAGGAGGGTGTGAAGAAACTTTATGAGGTCTTGGCTACGGATGGTGGTTATGTTATTGAGAGGGATGCGAAGAAGAGTCGTGGTGTTATAGAGCCTTCTATACTCAGAATTAATTATGATAGGGTTAGGAATATTCGTAGAGGAGATGAGTTGGATAAGACTGATATGCTTATTCTAAGGTATATTGTGAATGTTAGAAGGGGAGTCTTTGATTACCAGGATATTTATAAAGTTGCTAGGATTGCCAGGGCTTCCCCCGAATACATATTGGATAGGCTATATCACTTGGCGGAGAGGGGTTATATATATTTTCTGAGGGGTATGTAAGGGTGTATCGCTATTGGGTAGTTATTACGACCCCGATGAGTCGAGGAGGCTGGAGAAGGAGGCTCTTAGTTTCTCGAGGTTAGCGGTTGAGGCTGATAGGAAGAATCTTAAACCACTGGCTATTAACTATTATTCGAGGGCTATCGATGCCTTATCCAGGTTAATTGAGAGAGAAGAGTCTCAAAGCCTTAAACAATTTTATATGAAGAAGATCAGGGAGTATCGTTATAGATTAACTTACTTACGTGGTGAGGTTGCTGGTAAGGCGGGGGATGGGTCAATAGCCTCCTATTCAAACACATTCTCTAAGCAGGATGCCCCTATATTGGAGGAGGAGACACTGCCTTGGTTAAAACCCTTCAAGTCTAGCATTACCTGGGAGGATATTGTTGGTCTTGAGGAGATAAAGAAAATTATTAAACAGAGTATTGTATATCCTATTCAGAGGCCTGATTTATTCCCCCTTGGTTGGCCTAGAGCCATTCTATTATTCGGTCCACCTGGATGTGGTAAGACTTCCTTGGCTGCAGCTATCTCAAACGAGATTGAGGCGGAGTTTTATCCAGTCGACGCCTCGATGATATTGTCTAAGTGGTTGGGTGAGAGTGAGAAGCGTGTGGCTGAATTATTTAACTTTCTCCGTTCTAGGGCGATGAGGGGTGTACCCGTTATCCTGTATATTGATGAGGTTGATGCATTGATTGGTATTAGGAGGGAGGAAGTTGGTGGGGAGGTTAGGACTAGGAGCCAGTTTCTTAAGGAGATGGATGGTTTAAATAATAAGGATAATTATAAGATTCCGTTGTTTGTTATTGGTTCTACTAATGTGCCTTGGCAGATACCTCCCTCTTTTGTTAGGCGGTTTAATAAGAGAATATATGTTCCTCCTCCTGATTTTGAGAGTAGGATTAATTTGTTTAAATATTATTTGAATAAGGTTAAGTATGAGGAGAATATAGATTTTGAGGCTTTATCGGAGAAGACGGAGGGCTACTCGGCCAGCGATATTCGTGATGTGGTGCAGACGGCTTATTTAGAGGTTATATCAGAGTTTTTTGAGTCTGGTAAGGTTAATGTAGAGGGTGCTACACCTAGGCCGCTGACTATGGATGACTTATTGGATGCTTTGAATAGGGTTAGGCCGAGTATATCGATGCAGTCTGTAGTTGCTTTCCAGAATTGGAACAATAAGTTTGGCTCTAAATAATATAGTTAAGTATTGTAGTTTAGTATTTTAGGGTGCCACGGTCTCTGGATCCCTTGGATATAGGACTACTTCCCTAATATTCTCTCTACCCGTTATTATAGTCATTAGTCTATCTAGACCTAGGCCAAATCCTGCGTGTGGAGGCATCCCATACTTGTAGAATCTGGTGTGATATTCGAAGGATTCTACGTTAAGCTGTTTCTCCTTTAGGTTACGCCTTAAATGTTCATATCTATGTTCCCTAGTTCCCCCGGATGATAATTCAAGTTTACCCATCATTAGGTCGAAGGACTCGGATAAATCTCCTTTACGCCTTATATAGAATGGCTTTGAGTCCCAAGGCCAATCAATTATATAATAGAATCCCGGATATTCTTCAGCCAATTTATCAAGGGCTTCTCCATCTATATCTGAACCCCATTTTATATCTACTCCCCTTCTCCTTATAATATCAATTGCATCGTTATAGGTGATTCGTGGAATCTCGGTTGGTGGTTGTGGAGGCTTATAATTTAATATTTCTAACTCCTTTGCTCCACGCTTCGGGATCTCGGTGAAAATATATTTAATCAATTCCTCCAATATCTTCATTACATCGTTATAGTCTGCATAGGCCACCTCTAAGTCTACGCTTGTAAACTCGGTTAAGTGTTTCCTTGTATGTGATTTCTCGGCTCTATAGAATTGGGCAATCTCGAAGACTCCATCGAAACCCATTGTCAACTGCTCCTTATATAACTGTGGTGATTGGGCTAGGTATGCTGGTTTACCGAAATAATCGACCTCGAATAAGTTTGCCCCTCCCTCAGTTGCTGTAGCGATTATTTTTGGTGTATCGACTTCTATAAAACCTTTTTCTATAAAGAATTCTCTGATAACCTGTTTTGTCAAGGCTCTTAGGCGGAATATAGCGTTTATAGCTGGTATTCTTAGGCTTAACGGCCTATTTTGAATCAGTTTATGTAGTGATGTATCCGTTCTACCAGTTGGATCTATTGGTAGTGGGTGTTTAGCTATTGAGAGTACATGGATGAAGTTTGGCACTATCTCATATGTCTCTCCATATTTTCTCACTATCCCCCCAGCTTTGATAGTACTTTGTCTAGGTATGGCTCCAGCCTTCATGAAGAGGTCCTTGTTAACATCTCTTTTTACAGTTAATTGTATTACTCCCGTTGGGTCTCTAACAGTTAGGAATGCAACTCCTCCCACTATCCTCTTATCCTCAACCCACCCAAATATTACGACTTTATCTCCTACGCGGCTTGGAGCTTCTTTAATCTTGATTCTATCGTTTAACATCTGGATTACCTCTCAATAAATTACCTATGTAGGATTAAATAAAGGTTATATGAATAACAGGTTTTAGTGTATATGGATATAAATGTAAATTATTGATGTAGGCTAAATATCTATATTTTAAAAAAATTTATTAACATATTAAAATAATATATTTACTTTACTAATCTTCGTAAGGTATCGGTATTTGGGTGGTTGTATGCCTAGGAAGTCCAAGAATAAGAATAATAATGATGTTTTTAGGCCGACCAGGACCATTTATAAGTTTCTTAATTTCTTGATGGAACACGCTGTTGGTGAGTATGTTTATAGGGTTGATGTTAAGCAGTCGGAGTTGGCTAAGAAACTGAATATAACTAGACAAGCATTGAGTGTCAAGTTGAGGCCTTTGATTAAAGGTGGGTATATTAGGACTGGTAGGGGTTTCATAGAGATTACTGAGAAGGGGATGATGCTCTTAGGTTATTTAACTACACCTGTCTTTATACTTGTATCTGTTGAGCCGGCTAAGAGGGAGGAGATTTATAAGAGACTGGTTGAGATTAATATCGGTAGGATTCATAGAGTCTCGGGGGATGTAGATTTAATTATTCAAGTGGATGGGTCTAAGGCGGCTGGTGTACTTAATATTCTTAGTAAGATGCCGGGGGTTAGGGAGACTAAGACCTACTTTACTTTGGAGACTCTTAAGTAACCTTTTTTATAATTATGTGTCTAATAGTATTAACTAATTCTTTATTTAGCATATTGATTGGATTTAATATTTAATCTGGAGGGACCTATTCATGTTTTTGCTTGAGTTCGAGGGTAAGCGTTTATTTAAGGAATTCGGCATCCCTATTCCCAATGGAGTGGTTTTCAAGGTGGGTGAGACCATCGATAAGAGTATGCTTCCACCGACTCCATTTGTAATTAAGGGCCAGTATTTGGCTGGAGGTCGTGGTAAGGCTGGCGCCGTCAAGATAGTTAGGGATATTAATGATTTTAACAAGGCTGTTGCTGAGGTTTCTAATGTAGTTATACATGGTAAGAGACCCAGTCATATCTTGATAGAGAGCTTCTTCCCCCATGATAAAGAGCTCTATCTAAGTTTACTAGTCTCGAAACGTGATAAGAGCATAATTTTGTTGGCTAGTAGGGAGGGTGGAGTTGAGGTTGAGGAATTGGCTAAGAAACCTGGAGCGTTACTAAAGCTTTCTATAGATCCCCTTGTGGGTATTCAGCAGCATCAGCTTAGGTTGGTATCGAAGTTTCTACTTGGTGTGTTCAATAAGGATTTAATGAATCTGATCTATAATCTATATAGGCTTGTCGTCGGCCGAGACTTACTTTTAGCGGAGATTAATCCCCTCGCTGTTGATGGTGAGGGTAGGGTAGTGGCACTTGATTCTAAGGTGATAGTGGACGATAATTCTGAGATTAGGCAGGATATATCTAAATACTATGAATATGTGAGTGTTATGACTGAGGGGGAGAAGAAGGCTAAAGAATATGGTTTCTCGTATGTACCTCTAGAGGGTGAGATAGGGGTTATCGGTAATGGTGCTGGTTTGACGATGGCTACATTGGATTTAGTGGCTTTTTATGGTGGGAGACCTGCTTGTTTCATAGATGTTGGTGGTGGGGCGTCTGAGGAGAGGATCGGCGCAGCCTTAGATGTTTTATTCAGTGAGATTAAGCCAAAATATGTATTTGTAAATATATTTGCTGGGATAACTCGTTGTGATGATGTTGCGAGGGCAATAGTTTCTGTGGTTGAGAAGAGGGGTATATCTAGAGAAAAGTTTGTTATTAGATTGACTGGTACGAATGAGGAGTTGGGTGAGGAGATTTTGAGTAAAGCCGGGTTTAAGGTTTATAAGGATATGGATGAAGCGGCTAAGAAGGTGGTTGAGTATGCAGTCGGAGGGAGTTCCTAATTTTATTGGTTCTGAAGTAAGGTTATTGGTTCAAGGGATTACTGGTAGGCAGGGTAGTTTTCATACCCTACAGATGCTTAAATATGGAACTAAAGTTGTTGCTGGGGTTACCCCTGGTAAGGGGGGTTTAGAGGTCCATGGTGTCCCTGTATTCGATACTGTTAAGGAGGCTGTGGATGAGACTGATGCAAATACATCCATAATTTTTGTTCCAGCTAAATTCGCTTTCGACGCGGTGTCCGAAGCGATTTTAAATGGTTTGAATCCGGTTGTGGTAATTACTGAAGGTATTCCTGCACATGATACGCTTAGATTCGTTAAGATGGCAAATAATTATGGAACTAGAATAATTGGACCCAATTGCCCTGGATTTATTGTTCCAGGCTTAACTAAGGTAGGTATAATGCCGAATCAGTATTTTAAACCGGGGGATATAACTATACTATCTAGGAGTGGGACATTGACTTATGAGGTTGCGTACAACTTACTTAAAGCCGGCTTCGGCCATAGATTGGTTGTTGGTGTGGGAGGAGATTATGTAATTGGCACTGACTTCGTCGAGTTCTTTGATAAAATATTGAAATATGATGCTTCGACAAAGGCTGTTGTTGTTATAGGTGAGATTGGGGGAGATGATGAAGAACGTCTGGCGGAGTATATTAAGAGAAGTGGATTCGATAAACCGGTTGTAGGTTATGTTGCAGGTAAGACGGCTCCACCGGGGAAGAGAATGGGTCATGCAGGGGCCATAATATCTGGTTCAAGCGGTACAGCCGAGGCTAAGATTAAAAGTTTAAAAGAGGCGGGTGTATATATAGCCTATAAACCATCGGATATTCCGGAGATTTTGAGGGAGGTATTGTAATCATGAGTAGTGAGGAGATAGTATTAGATAAGAAGGCGTTAGCACAGAAATATCGCTTATATTATAAGATCTGTAGGAATTGTGGTGCTAGAAATCCTCCTAATGCGGTTAAGTGCAGGTGGTGTCATAGTAAGAATCTTAGGTGGAAGAAGCGTCAAAGAGGCTTTAAAAAGTAAAGGCACAATCCTAAATTAATTCGATAATAAAAGTATACTCCAGCCATAGAATTTTTTATTATCACATTAATCTAGTTATATTGATGGAATATTGGGGCCCGTGGTCTAGTGGCTATGACGCCCGCCTCACGCGCGGGAGGTCCCCGGTTCGAGTCCGGGCGGGCCCACCAAGAATTTATAAACTTATTCTTAAATGATTTAAGCAAATAATATGCATAGGCTATGTATCCGAATATAATTATAACTGGTACACCGGGTGTCGGTAAAACTTGGATATCTATGAGGTTGGCTAAACTATTCGGATTAAAATATGTATCAATTAATAACATAATTCTGTCAGCGGGGTTATATGTTAGTTATGATGAGCCGCGGGGAAGCTTTGTAGTAGATATAGATAATGCGCGGAGATATCTCGTTAAAAACTTGGATTGGGATGGATTGGTTTTGGATGGGCACATTACTCACTTGGTGGTTTTTCCAGATTACATAGATAAGTGTTTAGTATTGAGGCTGAATCCATATATTTTATATGATAGGTTGTTGGAGAGGGGTTATAGTGTGGATAAGGTGTTGGAGAATGTTCAGGCTGAGATTCTCGATGTTATTTATGCTGAGGCGTTGGATCGATTGGGGAGTGAGAAGGTTTTGAGTGTTGATGTGTCTAATGGATATGGTAAAGTTTATGGCATAGTGGCTTCATTATTGGGTAAGGGCTCCCCGCCGGAGGGTGATCAAGTTAATTGGCTAGACTTGGTCGTGGAGAAAGGTGATTTATCTAGATTTTTTCCCTGAGTACGGGTTTGTGGATATATTTTTACTAGGAATGGTTCTATGGTGGTAGGGTCTTTCACTACTGCATATCCTCTATCGAGGCGTTTGAAGAACTCTACTTGCCTCTTCTCTAGGGGAATTATGTTTTGTAAGATTCTTAGGTCCTCTAATCCAGTGAGTCTATGTATTATTAGTAAACCAGCGTTTTTAACGGTGTCCTTAGGTATTTGGCTTGGGAACTGTGTTATTAAAATTATGCTTTCCCCGAATTTCCTCATCTCATTTACCATCCTTTCTGCTATTGATGGCTTATCATAATCTCTGCGGTATGGAACTATGTAGCTAGCCTCCTCTATCGTTATCAGGTGTTGTAGTTCGTTTGGTCCCTGTAATGTTCTATAGTCATATATTTGTTTTAAAAGTAGTTGGGAATAAATTTGTCTGACTTTGATCTCCCTCAGTCCACCTAATTCAACTATTACATTCCTGTTTAGTAGTTCATCTATTCTTATTGTGTTTTTACCTATGAATGCTTTCCTAGCTTGACCCTGGGTCAGAGGTTTGAGTCTTCTTATCAATGCTGCCTTGGTCTCGATTTCATAGTAGGATTGTATCCTTAGGTTCTCGAGAATTTTTATAAAGGCTTCTAAATTAGGTTCATCCTCATTATATAGCTTATATTCACTTATTGTTTTCTCGAGCGCCATCTTGAATAGATAGGACTGGGGGTGGGTGAAATCATATACATCTGCAAATATGTCTGTGACCATGGCTAAATGTTCACTATGGTCAATGCCTTCTACTGGTTTAAGTGGATTTATTGAGTATTCATCATTGACTCCGGGCCTTACTATAAGGTTATAGTTATTTAATAATTCCCTGTATTCGTTATGGAAATCGAATACTAGATATTTGATTCTTTTACCTAGTTTGTTTAATATGGTTGCTACTGTTGTAGTTTTACCACTTCCGGTTACACCGAGGCATATTACATGCCTAGATATATCTTCATAAGATAATGTATATGGGTATTCCTCTTCTCCATATTGGGATATTATCCTACCCAATACTATATTAGATTCTCCATCCTTTTTGAATGTCGGTATTCTAAATGGAGGTAATGTATCGTTTGTTTCTATTACGCCGTTTCCAAAATTACTATAGTTTATTACCGGAATCTGGGATTCACCATCTAATTTTGTGTTGCCGAATAATAATATGTTCTTGATTTCTCTACCACTTAGTCTTATTAACCTAGCTTTCGGGAATACTGCATAAAAGCTTGTCTCAATTATTTTTATGTTCTTATTTAGCTCCTCCTCATCCTTGGCCTTGGTTAGTATGTATATTCCTGATCGATTTTTTAATACCATGTATATGGTCATTATGGGGATTCTACTTCTATTGATGGCTATATAGAAGTTTTCATATCCTTTCTGTAAGATATATGCCTTGAATGAGGGATCGTTTCCATCCAGCTCCGATAATATAACCTTTACTCCGCCGATTAATTCATCATTTAATATATTCTTTTTATTTATGTGGTATCGGTATTCAAGCATCTTATTCGCTATTTTTGTGGACCTAAATTTTTTCCCGAACATTTTTTATCCCGGTAGGAAGTAGAATGTGGTTTTGAATAGCCAGTCCAGTCCTTCCCAAACCTTCTTAATTATCTCGTTTACCTTATCTTGTATAGTCGTTGCGACTCCCATAGTTAGGGCTATTGCTATTAAAGCCACGAGTATCAGTAGGGCCTCCTCAATTATCTGAACTCCCTCCCTCCTCAATCTATATCACCACCAAGTATGTTGCAGATTTACTTATAAATTGCTATAATTAATGGGTATAATGTTTTTTAGCCATGAGCCGGTTAAGGTATAGATGAGTATATACGTTGTGATCTGGATAATCAGCATTTTACGTGTATTTATACCAAATATTTTTGTTAGATGTATGGTGGATAGGGATTCTACATATATGCTGTAAATAATTATTTGTGTGGATTCGGGGGTTATTGGTTGGGACTGCATATTATTTATTCCTGGTATTAGTGGTATGCTAATCTGTAACATCCCTATTGTATATAATGTTGATGTAATGAATGGGAATATCATATATAATATGATTAATAGGATAATTCCCTTCCTCTTATATGAATTAATTAAATTATTTAACTTATTCTTGAGATAATCAATCTCGATTAAGTCATTTACTATCATTATGATATCCTTGCTATTTCTAACTATGGATGTCAGGGATGTTATGAATTCTATTTTTTTATTTGTCTTACCATTTATTTGTTCTCTTATATCTTGATATAACGTCTCCCTTCTATTCATTAGTCCAAAATATTCTATTAGTGTTCTTTTAGGTGATTTACCTTTTAGGGCTTCGTTAACTATATTTAATACTAGGTCTTTATCCATCCTTCTAACCACCTTGTTAGGAGACTTATAGTGATGCTTAGGCCTGCATACATTGTTATCAGGATTATTTGATTTCTTAGGAGTATTATGCCTAATATGGTTAGGATGGGTGTGAATATAAATATTGCTGTTGAGATGATTAGGTATAACTCAGCTCTATCTATTTTTTGTGATAGAAATAATTTAGCTTCGTTCATTGCTGAATGGATGGTTGTGACACTAATCCTCTCTTTTCCTAATAACATTCTAAGTAATTGATTCGCCATATCATCCTCTTCTTTTTTGGAATTGTTTTTTAAAGGGTTATCTGGATATAGTCCTCTTATCAATAGCTTTTTTAGGTTGTAGATGTTCTTATCTATATTTTTTTCATATCTGATTATTGCTGCAGGGGCGGAGCCATAGATTATCTTATTTAAATTTATTGTTGCCAGTGTATCTAATAACTGGATTGGATTGGCTTTTTTAGACCCTTGTGTCTTAGATAGATATGTCGAGATAATTAATATTGTTGTGAGTACGGCTGTGAGGGGTAGGTATTTTAATATACTATATTGGATTGGTATATTCATTTATCATAGCACCTCCTCTTAACCAATTATATATGTGCTTTAGTTCAGTCTCTATTGTGGATATGTTTTCGTTTGAGAGTGTGGTGATAATTGCTGAGTAGAGCTTATTTATTGTATCTAAATCTATTTCCTGTGATATTTTATTGATGAGGTCTGTCTGATCGAGATCAACTATCTTCTTTAATTCTCCACCTATTCTTTTGAAGATGGGGATGTAGTTAACTTCATCTCCATTTACATTTACTTCATATATGCCCTCTACATATCTTTTTCCAGTTATATCTCTCTTCATCACCACTATTAAATCGATTTCGCTTAATAGTTTGGTGTTGATTTTGGCTTGATATATCCACCTATTTATTAGTGACTCTATGTTTTGGGCGTGGATGGTTTGGAGGCCTCGTAGGCCGCATGCTAATGCATAGAAGAATGTCTCTATATCGTCATTGGTAAGGATTTCTCCTAATATTAGTGTGTCTGGGCTTCTATGTAGAGTGAATATTAGTTGCCTCCTTTTATCCATAAGTTTTGAGTATGATTCGGCTCGATAGAATGCTTGTTTATATCCCGTTCTCCTCATATCTTTTGACTCTAGTGCGTCTTCAATGTAGACCCTACGATAATTTGGTGGTATGCAGTGGTCAAGTGCATTGAGTAGGGTGGTCTTACCCGAGTATACTTCGCCGGCTATAGTGATGTTTCTCCTGAACCATAGAGCCAGGATTAGAAATGCTGCTGCATCTCTAGTTATGGTCTGGTTTTTAATAAGATCGATTATAGATAGTTTCTTGCTTTTAAGGTTCCTTATTATAATATATGGTCCTTTGTAGGTCAGTGGATTCAAATCTATAATTATTCTGCTGTGAAAATCCCTTGTCCTTATCTCTGATTCAATATTTCCTTTTAATAGGTCTATATTGGTTCCTTTGTGCATCTCTATATGGTTTATAAGTGCATTTAATTCCGGCTTAGTTATCAGGATATCTGTATCAATTATGCCAAGGTCTTCATGTCTTATATATATCTGTGTATTAGGGCCGTCGCAATAGATTTCCTCGATGAATGTTGGGTAGAGGAATGGAGCTATTCTAGCTAGACCAGTCAATTCCCAGAATATTAGTTTCGCCAACTGCTCTCTATCTTCCTCAAATGTCACTCCGGTAATCTCATTTAATTCATCATTTATTCTCTCTATTAATAGTTTATATAGGTTCTCGAAACTATAGTTGGATGATAGAATTTTGATATCTTCCATGGTGGGATACTTTTTTATTAATTCTCTTATAGTATTCAGGTGGGACATGTACTTTGAATCTAATCTGGGTAATAGAATTATACTTCCTTCTCTCTTGAGTAGGTAGTATCGATAGGGCCCAACTTTAATGGCCCCATCTCCATTTATTTCATCAATAAGTAGTTGGGTATATAGTTGTGAGTCCATCTTCATCCACTAATTGATTGCAGATTTTGTTATAAACATATATAGTAAATCTGCAAGTCTATGGGTGATGAAGCGGATTATTGAGTCTCTTATAGTCAAATACATAGATGTTATAGCTGTATTGGGGCTCTTTGCTCTTTTCATAATATATTTATTTAGAGTTTATGGTGGGTGATTATAATGAAGAGCGTGGAGTATATGCTGGTTTTGGCTATATCCCTACTAATAGGATTATCTATCCTCCTTCCATACTCAGGTTTAATTGAGACCTTTATAGTTAGTGGAGATGATTATGTAGTGGTTTTGTATAAGGATGATGATTCTGTCTTGGTGCTTTATAGAAATTCGTCGGTAGAGGAGGTGGTAGATAAGTGTCTGAAGCTATTGAGGAGTTAGCTTCATCGGCATTATACTATATTTTCGTAGTTATTTTCATAGTTTTATCGATTCTCGCTTTATTCTTATTGTGGATCAAGAGTTGTTTCCTATGAATAGATATATTGAGGTTATTCTCTCAATAGCTATACTCTTAATTACCATATCCCTGGAATATGGACTCTTGTTTTATTCGGGGAATTCTTCATATTCCTTTGCTAATAGGGATGTTTTAAGGAGATATGTCTCATTTCAAGTTGAATATATTGGGGTTCATCCAAATAGTAGTTATCTTATAGTCGAGAATGATTCTGAATATCTGATTATTATCTCATTCTCAAATTCATCTGCTGATTTAGAGGGGTATGTCTACCCTATTATAGCTGATGGTTCCATAGGTGAGTTTATATGCATTTTAAGGAAGGATTATCCATTGTATTCTCCTCTATCATAATATCACTAGTCACCTTGGCGGTAGCATCTTATATCCTTATTAATTGCGGTGGATGCGGTGTATCGATTGATGAGGGTGACGTTGATCTATTAATGGATTTAAACAGGGTGATTCGGGAGGTTGCTTTAAGGTATCCAGACAATTTAACTATATTTATTCATCAATTGAATATCTCGCTATATAGATATAATTCAATATACATTGTTGGATATGGGTTTAGGTACGGCTCAGATGGTCATAAATATTTATATGTCGTTTATAGGATAGATGGGAGGCGGTTTGTGTATGTCACTAGGATTTATTAATTAACTTTTTCTTATATCTTCAAGAGTCTTCTATATTGACTTACTCTATTTATTATTGTGTTTCTACCTATCCCCGATGCATTACTCAATATATCTAGGTTTATTAGTCTTTTACGGGTTCCTCTATGTCTCCTAGTTATCTCCTCACCTAAGTATAATAGCACCGCTGCGACGGTATTTGGACGTTTACCTATAAATACATTCCTATTATCTAAGTAGATCTTGGTTGCATTCCTAACTATTTCCTTAACTAATTCCTTTTCATTCTCTGATCCTAGTTGATCGATTATTCTATTACTTATTAGGTTTAGGTAGGTTAATGCACTGAATTTCGGTGTTTTCCACCCCATCTTCCTGATTAGATTATGTTTTTTATTTCCTATTCCCCGTCCCCGCCCCTTTTTCAAAACAATATATTTCTTCATCCTCTCATAGAGTACGATGTTTCCAGATAATTTTGTTGTATATAGTAGGCTTATTAATGCTATTGTAGTTGCCTTCATGTTATGGTTTGAGTGTTTCATTAATCTCAAGGCTGTCTTTATGGCCATCTCTCTGATGTGGGGTGGTATGGATAATTCTTCACTGATATCGTGTATTCTCTTTTTTAA
>WAJV01000073.1 GCA_015523725.1 Candidatus Geothermarchaeota archaeon | reverse complement strand
GGCTTATTATTAGTTCTTCCAATTCTTTTGGGTATGGAGTCAATAGTTCATATCCGTCTTCCGTAATCAGTATCGTGTCGGAGTGTCTAAATCCCCCTAATTTAGGAACATATATTCCTGGCTCGACGCTGACCACCATTCCTGGCCTCAATACTTTATTGTACCCTATGTCGAGGAATGGGGCTTCATGCATCTCTAGGCCTAGGCCATGCCCAGTGTGGTGTCTCCAATATTTATCTAATCCATTTTCTCTATAGAATTTTCTAACCGCTCTATCTACTGTTGAGCATTCGGTGCCTGGCTTTATGTTATCTAAAGCGGTTTCCTGTGCCTTTAACATATATTTAAAGAATTTTATTGTATTATCATCTGGTTCTCCGAGGAACATTGTTCTCTCTAGTTCGACGCTGTATCCGCTTATGTTTGCTCCTGCCCCGGTGACTAGAATATCTCCCTTCTTAAGCTTTATGTGTTGTGTTAGTGAGTGGGGGTAGTATGAGTGTGTCCCGATCTGCCCCCTGAATCCCGCGTGGGCTCCGGCTCTCCACCCAGCGGGCCTATATAGTCCTTTTAATGCTCTTGCCATAGCTAGGGTTGCCTCCATACTTGCCGACATTGATATCTCATCTTCATATAGTCCTACATCGATATATTCATGTAATAGTCTATGTACATATATTGTCCACTTGGCGCTCTCTTTCATCAACTTTATTTCTTCGCTGCTTTTGATCATCCTCATCTCTTCAATTATGTCTCTTGCATATACCATTTGGGTATTCTTTAGTAGTTGGCTTAATCTCGGTCCCCTATATCCATATATGTGTCCATATCCATCTACATCATATCCAATCTTCTTATTGGTTAGACCTAATTCATCCATATATTCGGCTATTACTTTCATTGGATGTGTCTCGTCTGGATATTCATTATAGTATAGGACTCTATCTACATATGCATATTTCTCGGCATGTTCATATTCTAGCCTGGGTACTATCAAATATTTCTCTCCGGATTTGTCTAGGATGAGTGCCATCGGCCTCTCGGTGGGTATGTAGAAGAAGTTGGATATATATGCTATGTTGGCGCTTGAAACTACATATAGTGCATCTAACTCTTTTTCCTCCATTTGTTCCAGTATCTTCTCGACTCTATTATCTAACTCCTTATCTGAGATTATATACTTCATCTTAATCACGAACTAATTAATCTAATGATTATCGATAGAATAATTATTATTTATCTTGATTTATTTTTTCGGGAGTATATAGGTAGTAGTTGTCTTACTTAATCCCTTTTTCTTCATGGATTGATATAGTTCTATTATTGGCTTTATAGTGGGTTTTGAATATAGTATTTTACCCTCTTCAATTGCATCTAATAGGATTGGATTACCTTTCTCCAGCATTTTCTTGCTTCACTCAATGTATATGGGTGCGGTTCTATATGGGCCTTTATATCTTCGATGAGTTTCAATATATTATCTATCCTCTCTAAGTAATTATTTTTAAAATCGGCTATTATCAATAAGTCGTAGTCGCTCCATGGTAGGTGGTCTCCTCTTGCCCTCGATCCGAAGAGAATTACTGCGCGGGTGTTTATTTTTGAGGTTATTCTCCTGATTGCTAATGATAATATAGTATCCTCAATCTTCATATTCTAGCCTCTTCTTAACATGGTTTATTATCGAGTTAAGGGCGATTAATGCACGTTGTGATGCTTCTATATCATATACTTCGTGTGGTGTTCCTGAAGGGTGGGCATTTGGATATTCAGCCGGTATATGATGTCTATCTAATTCCCTTGCGTAGTTTAATAATTTCTAGTTCTTTTCATCTTTGGATTTTTCAAGATACCTTTCCAATAGCGTACGGATAATATGTCCGAAGGAGGCTTCATTAAGCCATCTAGATGCCTCATCTCTGAGCCTAGACACCTCTTAATAAATCAATTTACTAGTGTGATTTATAATGTTGGGATTTATCTTTTTTCAATTGTCTAAGTTTAATAAAAAGTTGTGGGTTGAGGAACTATTTTTTAGGGAAGTGTTTATTGACCCATTCTTCCACTATTTTTAGTTCTCTTTTTAGCCACTCTATCTCTTCTTTGCTCCTAGGTGGTGGATGCGGCTTCTCCGCTGGAACAGCATAGATATCCATCAGGTCTCCAACCCTCTCCTCCTTGAATTTTATCTTTACTTTTAGCCCTATATGTACATCTATTGGGTCTATCTCCTTGACTTGGATGGGGAGTGCTGTTGCTGCGTCACCTACTTTGACATAGGCTAAAACGAAGGGCAATTCCGGTAGGAATGGTGTGGCTGAGAAGGCCATTATGGTATAGGTCACTATTACTCCCTCGGTCGGCATCTCTATCCACTCCGTCTCCTCCAATTTGCATGAGGGATTCCAGCAGTGGGTTCTTGGTGGTAGATATTTTAGGCCGCACTTTGGGCATCTTGTTCCATATAATTTCCCCTCAATCAATCCTTCATAGAATCTCGATAGGAGGCCGAAGCTGTGTTGATATACTACTGCGTGGGGCCGCTCAACTATCATGAATCTCTCTCTACTTATTCTATCTACCCTGTCTCCCCTTGGTGCCTCCACGATTTTATAACCCTTTACCCTCATATCTCCTTTTCTAGCCCATTTCTTCCACTCATTTAGGACTGATTTGTCTACAATGATCTTCTCCTCAAACTCATCCATCTTGCTTCACCTCTCCATTATTACAACTCCAGCTTGGCATCCTGTCCCTCCATGTCCATGGATTAATGCACGCCTTGGACTTGGTATCTGTGCTTGTTGTGAACCCCATTTTTTATAGATCTCTTCCCTTAGTTGCCAGAATAGTGTTATAGCTTGCCCTATTGATGTGGCTCCAACGGGGTGTCCCTGTCCATATAGGCCTCCGCTTGTGTTTACTGGTAGTTCACCCCACCTCTCTGTTATGCCTTCTCTTATGAGTGTTTTTCCCTCACCTCTCTTAGCGAATCTTAGGTCTTCATATGCAGCTAATTCAACTCCGTCGTAGGGGTTGAATATCTCTACTAAATCTATTTCTTTCCTCGGGTTGTCTATTCCAGCCATTTTGTAGGCCATGTCGGCTGCGTATCTGAAGGCGCCGAAGTTAGCCATCTCTGGGTATGGTGTTAATGGTTTAGGCTCTTCCTTCGGCCATATCTCCTCATCCTCTGGATATAGGCCTAGCCATGCTGGGTTACCTGTTCTGTCTCCCGGTCTCATTGAGTCATTTCCTAGGCCTACTCCCGTTATCCATATTGGTGTATCTGTATATTTTTTGGCGACTTCTTCCGATGCGAGTAGCATTACTGCGGCTCCATCGGATATCTCGGCTATATTCATTGTTCTGTATGGATAGGATATTAATCTAGATTTGTATACATCATCGACGGTTATTTTGCTTGTTCCATGCTTGGCTCTCCATTGTGCATATGGGTTGTAGATAGCGTTGTTGTGGTTCTTGACGCTTAGTAGGGCTAGGTCTTCTATGGTGTCTCCATATAGATGCATTCTCCTGACTTCCAAAGCTGCATAATATCCATTATAATATCCTCCAACCATGAAGTCCCAGTCTGTGTCTGAGGCCATTGCTATGAATTCATTGGTCTTGGCTGTCCCCACTTCCCCCATCTTCTCCCATCCAGCTACTAGTACTAGGTCGAATACACCTGATTTTATGAACATATATGCATTTATTATTGCATCTATTGGTGTTGCGCCTCCGGATTCTACTCTGTATCCTGGTTTACCGGATAGGCCTAGGTAGTCGTGTATTATCCAATGGAAGCATAGTTGTTGTTCTAGGTGGTCGCTGAAGTAGCTGTATACTGCTGCGTCTATGTCCTTGGTCTCGAGGTTTGGCAGGTCTTCCCACATGTTCTTCATGGCTTCGGCGACCATCTCTTCTTGGAGTTCTCTTCGGGGCCTATCGAATCTAGTCATTCCGGCCCCTACTATGGCTACTCTAGTCAATTTCGGTGCACCTCAGGAATAATTATTGGTTGTGAGTTGTAAATGAAGGTTTTAACTGTATTGGTATAAACTATTTCAGTGTTTGCACATTATTTTGCTATTGTTTCTATTGTTTGCTTCTGTAGTAGTTTATAGTAGTATCCTTTTTTGTCTATCAGTTGTTGGTAGGTTCCTTCCTCTACTATTCTTCTTCCATCTATCACCACGATTTTGTCGGCGTCCCTAGCTAGGGTTAGTCTATGGGCTATTATTATTGATGTTCTTCCTTTGATAAGGTGTTTTATGGCATTCTTTATTATCTCTTCTGTGGCTGTATCTACGCTGGATAGTGCTTCATCGAGTATTACTATGGATGGTTTCCTCAGCATGGCTCTAGCTATTGATATTAATTGCTTCTCTCCTGTTGATAGTCTTTTACCGGCTTCCCCTGCATCCGTATTGTATCCGTTTGGAAGTTTCTCTATGAATTCATGTATGCCTAATGATTTGCATATATTTATTATTTCCTCGTCGGCTGCATCCGGTCTACCTAGCCTAATGTTGTCTATGATTGTGCCTGGGAATAGGTAGGTTTCTTGGGGGACATAGCTTATTAATCGCCTCAATGACTTTATACTTATCTTCCTTATATCTATTCCATCTATGTATATGGTTCCCTTATCTGGGTCATAGAATCTACATATTAGGTTTGCTAGTGTTGTTTTCCCTGCACCTGTTTTTCCCACTAATGCTATCGTCTCACCAGGGTTTATGTGTAGATTTATGTCCTTGAGGACCTGCTCTTCCTTGGTGTAGCTGAATGATAAGTTTTTGATCTTTACTTCGCCTAATATATTGTTTAGTTCTATGGCATCCTCATCCTCCTTTATATATTCTTCTGCATCAAGTATTCCGTATATCCTCTCTGCCGCTGCGAAGGCTGCTTGTAGTGAGTCGTACATGTTTACTAGTTGGGTTATTGGTTGACCCAATTTATTTACGTATTGTATGAATGCAATTACTATACCTATAGTCACTAGTCCTGTTATGCTTAGGTATGCTCCTATAATGAGGACGAGGACTGTGGAGAGTGTGGTGGCGATGTTTGTTAGGGGCCAGAAGAATCCCATTAGTTTGGCTACATTTAGGTATGCGTTTATTGTTTCTCGGGATAGGCCGCTGAAGTTATAGACTATATCCTCCTCTTTTCTAAATGATTTTATTACCGATATTCCTGCTATGCTTTCCTCGACTATGGTTGTTAGCTCCGCTATTTTTCTCCTTGTTAATCTATATGCCCTTCTTAGTCTGGATCCAAAGAATCTGGTTATTAGTGCTATGAGGGGTATGTTTATTAGTGCTACTGCTGCGAGTGGTGGGCTTAGATATATCATTATGGCTATTATTCCTGCTAGTGATATTATGTCACCTATTATCGATAGCATTCCAGAGACTAGTACTTCGTTTAGTATTGTGGTGTCGTTTATGGCTATGGAGATTAGGTCTCCTATTCTCCTAGTTGTATAGAATTGGAGTGAGAGTCTCTGTAGTTTCTCGAATACTTCTTGGCGTAGGTTATTTAGAAAGTATTGCCCTATTGTCTGTATGCTGTAGCTTCTTAGGGTTTGGCTTATCCATTGCCCTATCATTAGTGTTAGGTATAGTAATGCTATTGTTGTTAAGCCTTCTGTCTTAAGTTTGGTTATATATTCGTCTATTATGGTTGCTAGTAGGTATGGTGTTAATAATCCTATTATTGCTGTTGCTATGGTTGATGCTACCACTATAATTAGAATATGTTTATATCTTAGTATGTATCTAGCTATTCTCTTGGCTAATTGTGTGGCTGGTGTGGTGGGCGCCTCCTCCTCTAGAGGTAGTGGTTTTCTAAACGCCGTTTCACTCACCTCTTCAAAATTTTTCTTTGGGTTAGGGATGTGGTGTATAGCTTATGGTATAGTCCTTTTTTGGTGATTAGTTGATTATGTGTTCCCTCCTCTACTATGCGTCCTTTATCTAGGACAATTATTCTGTCTGCTAGTCTTGCTAATGAGAGGCGTTGGGAGACTATTATTACTGTTCTATCCTCGAATATTTTCTCTAGGTCTTGGATGAGCTTCCTCTCCGTCTCTGCATCTAGGTTTGATACTGGATCGTCTAGTAATAGGATTTTTGGTTTGGTTAGTAGGGCCCTCGCTATCGCTATTCTTTGTCTCTGTCCACCTGAGAGTGTTATTCCCTTTTCTCCAACTAGGGTGTCGTATCGCTTTGGTAGGGACATTATGAATTCATGTATTTGAGCTGCCTTGGCCGCCTCTATAATATCTTTTTCTTGTATGTTATCGGCGCCGAATGATATGTTTTCTCTTATCGTTCCACTGAATATAAATGGTTCTTGGGGCACCATCGCGATGAATTTTCGTAGTGAGTCTAGTTTGATGTCTTTTATGTCTATCCCATCTATGTAGATGTTCCCGGATTGGGGGTCGTAGAGCCTCATCAGTAACTTGAGTATGGTTGATTTCCCTGATCCGGGTGGGCCGGTTATTAATATCTTTTCTCCAGGTTTTATCCTTAGATTTATATTATTTAATACCTTATGTTCATCGATGTAGCTGAATACAATGTTTTTCAATAATATTTCTCCCCTTATGTCTCTCAATTTCCTTGCCGATGGATTTTCATATATCTTTGGTTTTGCATCTATTATCTCAAATATTCTTTTTGCAGATGCCAAAGTCCTCTGGAATCCGCCCAGTATTAGGCCTAGTGCTCTCATTGGCCACATTAGCATGGTTAAGTAGGTTATGAATGCAGTTATCTCTCCTATGGTTAATTCGCCATTTATGGCTGCGTAGGCTCCATAATATAGTATTAATGAGATCGATGCACCTAATACTAGGGTACTAATATTTCCATAGATTGCCCTTATCTTAGCCGCTTTTAGACTCATTCTCGTGAATTCATTGTTCTCTTTATTGAATATACTTGTTTCATGTTCCTCGAGTGACAATGCCTTCACCGTCTTTATTCCATTTAAGTTGTTTGTGACGATTGATGCCAATACCCCTATTTGATGCCTGATCGCGTCGTATATTGGTCTTATTATCATTACGTATCTGGTGTTCACTATTGCTAGGGTTATTATCATGGCGGCTGCTATAATTGATAGGCGTGGACTCATTGTATACATGTAGTAGATTGAGAGTGATGCTAATAGTATCGAGTTTACTAGGTTTCTGAGGCGGTTTGAAAAGAATCTTGCTAGTCTGTTGGCGTCGTTGGTTATTCTAGATATTAGTTGGCCTGTGTAGGTTTTGTCGAAGAAATCCATTGATTGTCTCTGGATTGATTTGAAGGCGTCGACCCTTATATCATGGACTACTTGCTGTGATAATAGGGTTATGAAGTATCTCGATGTGTAGCTTGCTACACCCGCTCCGCCTACGAGTCCCAGTATTATTATTGTGTAGTAGATCGTGTTCCATAGGTTTTTCATTAATATTCCTTGGTCGATGGCGTCTCTAATGTATATGGGGACTAGGCTATTTAGCGTCGTTAGTATTATTATTGATGCGATTGATATGATGAATAGTCTCCATCTCTTCGCTAGATAGATTAGTAGCCTGGTTGATACTCTACCCCCGACTCTATTATTTGATTCATCCATATTGTCTATGCATCTCCATATTTTTACTTGGATTATTTGGGTATTTTTCTATCCTCGGTAAATATTTTTTAGTCTTCTCCAGTATTTTTAGTTTCCTATAAACTGTTTATATACAATGTTTATCTAATTCCTCAAATTACTTGGGAAATTGGTTAACTAATAGTATTTTTTGGTTTTGTTCCATTGCGGATAAATTATTCTGGTGGTGTAACTATTTGGTTATAAGTCTCGTGTTGGTTTAATTTCTTTATTTGGCGGTGGATGCCGTATGTATAGGTCTATGTGTATTATTGGGGCTGGGGTTATCGGTGGTGCTGTAGCACGTATTCTCGCGAGGAAGAGGTTTGTCGATAGGTTGATAGCTACTAGGAGGAATCTGGATAAGATTAGGTATTTAGAGAAGTATGGTGTAGTTATTACTGATGATAATGTTTGGGCTGTTGAGAACAGTGATGTCGTCTTCTTAAGTGTTAAGCCGACTAATGTGGGTGAGGTCTTGAGTGGCCTCGGTGGGGCTCTAGGTGATAAGTTATTGATTTCTGTTGTGGCTGGTGTGCCTATTAGTTATTTGAGGAGGTATGCGCCTGATGCTAGGGTTGTTAGGGCTATGCCTAATCTATGTTTATTGGTTGGGGAGAGCTTCACGGTATATTGTTTCTCGGATAATGTTTCTGAGGCTGATAGGGATTTTGTTTCATCTCTTTTCCAGGCTTTGGGGATGGCTTATGAGGTTGATGAGGGTATGTTGAATGCATATACTGGGTATACTGGGAGTGGCCCTGCATACATAGCTATATTTATTGAGGCTTTGTTCTATGCTGGTTTGAAGGTAGGTATACCTAGGGATATTTCACTCGCCGCTGCTGCTCAGTTGGCTATTGGGACTGGTAGGTTGATTAGGGATGGTAAGATGCATTATTCTGAGGTTAAGGAGAGGGTTGTTACTCCTGCTGGAACGACTATTGAGGGTATATTTGAGTTGGAGAGTACTGATATGAGGAGGGGTTTGATGAAGGCTGTTGAGAAGGCTACTAGGCGTGGAGACGAGTTATCTAGGTTGTTTAAATAATTTATGTGTAGTTTGGGTTTTGGAATGCTTACATTATAGTATTATGTATCATTATTTTAATTATCTTTATTGTCTATTAGTTAAATCTTAGTGGGGATATCATAATTTTATATTGTTTATAGTTAGTTTTTGGTGTTGTATATGTTTGATGAAGATATTGTTCTTGAGGCTTTGAGGGCCGCTGGTTCATTGGGGGCTGATTATGCGGAGGTTAGATTTCAGAGGGATAAGAGCTATTCTATAGTTTTTAGGGACGGTGGCCTCGAGGTCTATGGATATGGTGTGAATGAGGGTATATCTGTTAGGACGTTGGTTGATGGAGCGATGGGTTTCTCTACTACTGACTCGCTTGATAGGGAGGCTATTAGGTCGGTGGCTAAGGAGAGTATAGCTTTAGCTAAGGCTCAGGGTGGGGGTAGTATAGAGTTTGCGGATGCACCTACTTATAATATTAGTTATGAGGCGAGGGTTAAGAAGAGGTTTGAGGATATTAGTCTGGATGAGAAGTTGTCATATTTGTCTGACTTGGATAAGGAGATAGTGTCATTGGGCAATGATGTTAAGGTTGCTAGTAGGACATTGATGCTTGAGTATACTTTGACTAGTAAGGTTGTGGCTACTAGTGAAGGAACCCTTGTTTCATCGGTTATACCTAGGTTCGCTGTAATGGCTTATATCGTTCTTAGTTATGGTGGTAGATCGATAACTAGGTTCGTGGGCCTAGGAGGCTCGATGGGTTGGGAAGGTATTGATGTTTGGAGGCCTAGGGACTTTTTCGTGGAGAATATTAAGGCTTTGAGTAGGGTTGTTAGGGATGCTAAGGAGGTTGAGGAGGGTAAGTATGATATTATTCTTGGGCCTGAGACGAGTGGTTTAGCTGCCCATGAGAGCTGCGGCCATCCCTTTGAGCTAGATAGGATATTGGGTAGGGAGGGGGCTCAAGCCGGTGAGTCCTATGTGACTATTGATATGCTTGGGAGGAAGGTATCGAGTGAGGAGGTTACGGTGATAGATGATCCTACTCTACCCTATTCATATGGCTTCTATCTTTTTGATGAGGAGGGTGTTAAGGCTAGGCCTAGGTACTTGATTAAGAATGGTGTTGTTAATGAGTTTTTGATGAATAGGGAGACGGCTGCAGTCTTGGGTTTGGAGAGTAATGGTGCTGCTAGGGCTTCTGCATATAATCGTGAGCCGATTGTTAGGATGGCCAATACATATTTTGCACCAGGTGACCATTCTTTCGAGGAGTTGTTGGAGGATGTTGAGAGAGGTATTTATTTGAAGTCTTTTGGCGAGTGGAATATCGATGATCGTAGGTATAATATGAGGTTTATTGGGCAGGAGGCTTACTTGATTGAGGATGGTGAGGTTAAGCATCCCTTGTGGAACCCTGTCTTCGAGATCACTGTTCCTAACTTCTATGCTAGGATTGATGCTGTTGATAGGAATCTCGAGTTTTATCCAGCTACGTGTGGTAAGAGTGACCCGGGTCAGGGTGTCCCTGTGTTCACTGGTGGACCGAATTTACGGGTTAGGGATGTTTATGTTTCTAAGATTGTTTAGTTGGGGTGTTTGTTATGGTTGAGCTTGATTTGGAGGGTTTGGCGCAGGATATTATGAGGAGGGTTTTGAGGTTTGCCGATGATTGTGTTGTCTTGGTTGGGTCTTCTAAGTCGCATCAGGTTAGGTTTTCTCAGAATAGGATTGATGTAGCTAAGACTTGGAATGAGACGAGTATAGGTATTATGATGGATAAGGATAAGAGGGTTAATGTGCTTGAATTGTCTCTACCTTCTGTTAGGGATATTGATGAGGTTTTGGAGGCCGCGGAGAAGGCTTTATTGAGTAGTCAGCCTAGACCGATATACGCTGAGTTGCCTGAGGTGGCTGCGGGCCTCAAGAGAGGGGTATCTGTTGTTGATGTTAGGGTTAGGGATGAGCCTGGTAGGCTTATAGATCATGTGCATACTGCTATAGAGGCTGTTAAGGCGGCTGGGGCTAGGAGGGCCGCTGGCTCGATTAGGGGGAATTATGTGTCTCTTGTCTTGGCTTCATCTAGGGGTGAGGCCTCTCTCTTTGATGAGTATACTAATGTATATATGGATGTTAGGGCTTTCTTGGATGGTGAGGAGACTGGGCATGCTTCGCAGTTGTCTAGGGGTATTGATGGTATTGATGCGGAGGCCTTGGGTAGGGAGGCTGGTGAGACCGCTAGGTTGAATTCCCGTCCTATTGTTTTTGAGCCTGGTAGATATGATACGGTTATTACGCCTAATGCGGCTGCTTCTATAATGAATTTGGCTGCCCGTGCCTCCTCTGCATTCTTCTTCCTTATGGGTATGAGTTTCTTTGCTGGTAAGCTTGGTCAGAGTGTTGGGTCGGATAAGTTTAATTTAATTGATAATCCTTTTAATCCTAATAGTAGGTTGCCTAGGCTGTTTGATGATGAGGGTGTTGAGACTAGGAGGAATGTTATTGTTGAGGATGGTGTCTTGAAGGGTCTCTTGCATAATCGTTTTACAGCTAAGGCGTTTAACTCGGGTTTGACTGGTAACTCTGGTTGGGTTGTTCCCCATCCATGGCATCTTGAGGTTGGGGCTGGCGACTATAGTTTCGATGAATTGATTAGGGAGTTGGGTAAGGGCCTCGTGTTGAATAATGTTACTTATATTAGGTTCCAGAATTATGTTGTGGGTGACTTCTCTGGTGTTATTAGGGATGGACTTTTCTATGTGGAGGGCGGTGAGATTAAGGGTGCTGTTAAGGGCCTGAGGTTCTCGGATAATGCGCTTAGGATACTTAGGAATATCGTGGCCTTGGGTAGGGATGTAAAGGATATTTATCATTGGTGGCTTGAGTTCGGCACATCGGTCTCCACTCCCAGTATTTTGGTTAAGGATTGTGGCTATACGAAGGCATTCGGATATTAATAATTATTTATCTTTTAACCGAGTTGCTTTATGAATTCCCTCCCCCTAATAATAACCTTTTTATCTATCTTCCTCGGCTTCAGTATATTCTTTATGTAATTAACCGCCTTATCTATATCGAATTCCCTGCATGAGAATATGTCTATCGAGGCGAATCCCTGTTCTATGAATGTGTGTATGGATATGTGGCTCTCAGCTATCACAATGTATCCTGATATGCCTCCTTTATCGAATGTCTCTGGGTTTGGGGGTATTTTATAGATATGTGGCTCTGTTATGCGCCTCATTCCGATCAGTTCAGGTAGTTCGTATAGTATTTTATATATTGTTTCTTCCTCCCCTAGTTTCTCCTGTGTACATCCATATAGGTCGAGTATGAGGTGGGGGCCTAGCATTGTTTAACCACCTCATTTACCCAACTTCATCAAATATTTGGTATGTATTATTTAAGCTTAATCCATCCCTAATGATGA
>WAJV01000072.1 GCA_015523725.1 Candidatus Geothermarchaeota archaeon | reverse complement strand
TCATTGTACGATTTTAAAATAAATTAAAACGGTTAAATCCATCGAATACTTAATCACGCCTCATTTGTTTTATATGAATATATGTTTATTTATTTAAAAACATCTTTTGATAAATACTATTCTTTGTGATGATATTATGAGTCGGCGTTATGCCATCATTTTACTCCTAATATTGTTGATTACACCGCTAGCTATGACCTATACTCCTACAAGGGCCCAAGGAAAGAAAATCGGGATAGACCTTACACCTGGAAGGGTTAAGGACATAGATAACAAGTACTCTCAGAAGTTGTTACATGATTTAGAGGGTAACCTATCAGCTCATGGCTGGGAAGTTGTGGAGTTAGATGAGATTACTCCGAGTACACTAGCTGGTCTGGATGCCCTTGTTATAGGTAAGTTGTATAATGAACAGAGTGGATTCTCGGACGCCGAGGTTAAGGCTATTGCCGATTGGTTCAAGCAGGGAGGTAAATTCCTGTGGGTAGGCGCAGATAGCGATTATACTGAACCTTATCTAAATCCGGAAGACACTTCATTTAAATCTAAAGAACCCGACAAAATACTTGAGGCCATAGGGTCACATATTAGGGTAGACCATATGTCGATTGAGGATCCAGATAATAATGCCGGTGCAGCTTATAGAGTTGTTGCAAATAGATCTGCTGGAGGTATTAATGACCAAGGTGAGGCGGCTGAGATTACTAAGGGGGTTGATAGGGTATTATTCCATGGACCAGCTGGTCTAGCCGGATTTAAAGATGGTAAATTCGTCCCAATCGAGGAGGTTTTCAACGAACATCTATTCTGGTTATGTAGGACAGGTCCCCATGGAACAGTAGTTAGCCATGATGGAGTTGACCCCGAGGCTTACACAGTGGGCGATACAGGTAGATTCTACTTGGCTGCGGTAGAGGTCATACAGACTTCAAGCGACTTATTTACAGTAAAATATAGTAAGGTAATCGTGACGGCTGAGTCCCTAATAGGTGACAGGAATATTTTCAATAGTGAGTATCATGGAATATCATTGGATGGGCCTACATTTACAATGAATGTTTTTGAGTGGGGCTTAACTGAGAAGACTGAGACGAATATGACTGGCTATGCTATCATAGGCGTTGTTGTAGTGGTAATTATAATTATTGCTGCGGTTCTACTTCTTAGGAAGAAGTAATCTTAGTTTTCCCTCCCTTTTTTTTAAATTTATTAGGATAACTTCACTAAAATATCATTAGCTAAATAAAAAGTTTTGAATATAGAGCTATCTTTTCCTTAGAAGCAAAAACACTCCAATCAACACTAGGACCAATATTATAATGCCTATGTAAAGGTTTGTATTTAACTGGGTCTCCGCACCACCTGATTCCCCGTATTCTGGGAATGTAATTGTTTTGGTGAATTCAGCTGATTCATATCCTGATTTTGATGCGGCTATAGTTACTTTTATTATTTTTAATGAGAAGGATTTTATGGTATCACTCTTTAGTCTAGCTGTGTATTCGCCTAGATCCGTCTCCTTCAGTTCGATAATTGAATCATTAATTTTCATTATTATCTTATCTGGCTTCGTTGGTACACCTATTAAGTCTTTAACCTTAATATTAATAAATATAGACATGGGTTTCTCAGGAGCCTTTAAACCACTAACTTCTATTGACAGTTTAGCGAATTGCGTAGGATCAGGAGCTTTATCGATGGCATCTGCATCGACGATTGCTGTATACCACATGCTTGCTATTAGCCATATCGCTCGGATACTCCTATTTTCTAGTATAGGTTTTATGTCTGGCCAGTCTCTGTCATCGGATGGATCAGTAATATTTTTACCTAGAAGAATATTGTTTAGTTCTGGCAAGAAACTATAACTTTCGTTAATGAATTTCATCATGAAGTTGAATGGGTCATCTATATAGGTTGGTGTTATATTTAGATTGTTTGGGATTATTTCATCTATATGCTGTGCATGTATTCCTTCTAATAGGGCGTGCTTAGGTCTGACACCAGGTGCACTAACATTACTTGTTATTGGTGGATTATAGTCAGAGGTGGTGTGATAAGGCTGTGCGGAATCAGCTAAGTAATGGCTCAATATGCCAGCAGTCTCAAGTACCTTATACCAATTCTCCTCTTTAATATAATTAGTTAGATTATTCATCAGTTCTGCAACTCTCCATGGAAGCCTCCCTTTAGAGGGATCCTTCAAATGTTTCTCCATGGGGAATTCACTGTCATAATAATGGTTATAACTCTCCCCAGCTTTTGCAGCCAATACTGTATCAGGCCATACACAGGTTTCTCTGAGAAAATCTTCATAATATTTGAAGAATGACTTCCACTTGTCAGGTAAATAATTTATTGCTCTGCTTGTTAATTCCCTATGCCCGACATCCCACCATGCCAAAGTATAGTTAACGTATGTACTTAGTAAAGAAAGTATAATCACTGATGAGACTAGTATTATTACGATATTTCTCTTAGGCATTTATAATCACCACTAATTAAATAAATATTTATTCTTGAAAAGATCTATTAATTGAATTAAAATATTTATCATATAGCATAATCTAAGAATCATTTTTATGGAGAGGGATGGCGTGGATATTCTTGAAGTGGATCCAAAGCCATTATATAAAAAAGGCGTCCGTAAGATATACTACCTTAAATTTAGTGAACCCTTATATATTAAGGACATATCAGGTGCTTGGGATATAGCTAGGAAAGTTAATAATACTATAGTCAAGTTATTAGGCATTTCAAACACTAGACTTATGTTTATGGATAATGAGAACATTGGTTCTAAATTTATGTTATACAGGTTTAGAATATACCTAGACAATAGGCATATAGCATCGATTAGGCTGGTAAGTAGGGAAAAGCTATTGTCATTAGTAGTCGTGACAACATCAATTAAGGAGCAATAGTTTTTATTAAGTGATTTATTTAATATATACCTATCCCTAATTTTTAATATTCCTTTTTAGTTAACTAAATCATACATTCTTCATTATTGGTGTATAGAATCATGGTGGTTAGTGAAGCCCCAGGCCAAAGATATATTCCTGATTTCGTCATATACATGGCATTGGGTAAGCCCGTAGTAGATATAGCTAAATATAAGTTTATGGTTGATGGCCTAGTTAAAAACAAGCTTACCCTATCATATGATGATTTGAGTAATCTGCCAATGAAGAAATTTAAGTCTGATTTCCATTGTGTAACTGGCTGGTCGGTGAAGGATGTAGAATGGGAAGGTATACCACTTACCTTTTTTGCAGAGAAAGCGGGTGTACAGAATAATGTTAAATGGGTTTATTTCACAAGCTTAGATGGCTATACATCTGTCGTCGCGATGGAAGACTACATGAAACCAAATGCACTACTGGTCTTGAAGATGAATGGTAAGAAGCTTCCATTGGAGCATGGATACCCAGCTAGGATATTTATCCCACATCTATATGGATGGAAAGGAGCCAAATGGGTATACAAAATCACTTTCCTAGAGAAATATAGGGATGGGTATTGGGAGGCCTTAGGTTATAACGAGAGAGGTAGAGTTCAGCTCGAAGAGAGGTTTAAAAGAATATAAATTTAACATAAGTATCTAAATGGATTTATTTATCAAATATATCGGTTTGGTGGATGAATTATGATTAAGATTCTATTTCTATTTCACCCAAGAGAACCTTTAAAAAAATTATTAGATAATGACGATAGAGTCTCCTATAATATAGTGCATAAGTCAGAAATATTTGAATATCCAGAGAGATATAGAGAATATAATATTCTAGTG